>JAQGMT010000046.1 GCA_028292185.1 Ramlibacter sp.
GTGATCATGATGAAGTAGACGCCGCGCGTGCGCAGCGATATCACTCCGATCACCAAGGCCGCGACGCCGACGACGGCGAGCACCGCGAGCAGGTGAATGGGCGCTGAACGCACGCCTTCGCTCAGCAAGATGGCCGTGCTGTACGCACCCAACCCAAAGAAGGCGGCATGCCCCAGCGAAATCATTCCGCCGTAACCGAGCAGCAGGTTCAGGCTGGTGGCCGCAACGGCGTAAACGATGATGCGGCTGGCGGTACCCAGGTAGAAATCGGCATCAGCCGCCTGCAAAGCCCACGGCAGTATCAGTGCCGCGAGCAGCGCGGCGACGGTGGCGATGCGCGCCCGCGTCATCAGGTGCGCACCGGGAACAGCCCTTGCGGACGCACCACCAACATGGCCGCCATGAGCACGTACACGGACATCGACGCCAGCGCCGGGCCCGCGGCGCTCGCCCACTGCGGCGGCAGCGCCTCGCGCAGCAACTGCTGAAGCAAGGTGCGGCCGAGCGTGTCCACGATGCCGACCAGCATCGCGCCCACCAAGGCGCCACGAATCGAGCCGATGCCGCCGATCACGATCACCACGAAGGCCAGGATCAGGATGTTCTCGCCCATGCCCACTTGCACCGCCAGCAACGGCGCGAGCAGGCTGCCCGCGACGGCGCACAAGGCCGCGCCCAGGCCGAACACCAGCGTGAACAGCCGTCCCACGTTGACGCCCATGGCCGAACTCATGTCCCGATTCGAAGCGCCGGCTCGAACCAGTGCGCCCATCCGCGTCTTCTGCACCAGCAGGTACAAGAGCACGGCGACCGCTACGCCGACGCCGATGATCAGCAGACGCCAAGCCGAATACATCAAGCCGGGCAGGATTTCGACCGGCCCTTCCAGCGCTTGCGGCGCCGACAGCGGCAGGTCGTTGCCGAACAGCATCTTCACCGCGTCGTTGAGGATCAGGATCAGCGCGAAGGTGGCCAGCACCTGCGACAGGTGATCGCGCATGTAGAGCGTGCGCAGAATAGACGCCTCCAGCAGCATGCCGAACACCGCGGTGAGCACGATCGCACCAGTCACGCCGAACAAGAACGAGCCGCTCCATCGCGTCAACCAGGCCGCAACGAAGGCGCCGATCATGTAGAGCGAACCGTGCGCCAGGTTGATCATGTCCATGACGCCGAAGACCAGCGTCAGCCCCGCTGCCAGCAGGAACAGCATGAAGCCGAGCTGCAGACCGTTGAGGCCTTGCTCGAGCAGGAAGAGGCCGCTCATCGAACTGCGCTGCGCCGTCTGCCGCGGTGCACCGCCCTTACTTCGGCATCTTGCATTCCTGCACGTAGGCGTCGCCGTGGTCGCGCAGGATCGGGTCGTTGAACGATTTGTTGATCAAGCCGCCCTGTCCGTCGCTGCCCACCGTGCGCACGTAGTAGTTCTGAACCGGGTACTGGTTGGTGTTGAACTTGAACGGGCCGCGCACCGAGTCGAACTTGGCGGTGCGCATCGCGCGGCGCAGCGCGTCCTTGTCGGCGAGGTTGCCCTTGGTGGCGCGGATGGTGGCATCGATCAGCTGTGCGTCGTCGTAACCCTGCGAGGCGTACAGCGTGGGCGTGCGCTTGTACTCCTTGCGGAACTCGGCCACGAATTTCTGGTTGGCGGCGTTGGCGAAGTCCGGCGACCAATGCGCGGTGTTGAACAGGCCCGCCATCGCGGGGCCGACGGGGCCGATCACGTCCTGGTCGGCGCTGAAGCCGGGCAGCAGCAACATGGTTTCCTTGCCCAGGCCCGACGAGACGAACTGCTTGATGAAATTGATGCCCATGCCGCCCGGCAGGAAGATGTACAGCACCTGCGGCTTGGCGGCGCGGATTTCCGCCAGTTCGGCGGCGTAATCGAGTTGGCCCAGCTTGGTGTAGTTCTCGCCCAGCACCTTGCCCTTGAACGTGCGCTTGAAGCCGGCCAGCGAATCCTTGCCCGCTTGGTAGTTGGGAGCGACGAGGTACACGCTCTTGAGGTCGCGCTGATTAGCGAACGCGCCAGCCGCCTCGTGATAAGCATCGTTGGGCCACGACACGGCGAAGAACCAGGGGTTGCATTCCTTGCCCGCCATCGGCGACGGCGCCGCATTCGGGCTGACGTAGATGACCTTGTTGTCGATGGCCTCCGGCAAGGCGGCCAGCATGATGTTGGAGAACACGACGCCGGTCATGAAGTCGACCTTGTCGCGCTTGACGTTGCGCTCGAACAGCTGGCGCGCCACATCGGGCTTGAACTGGTCATCGCTGATCAGCACCTCCGCCGGCAGGCCGCCGAGCTTGCCCCCATTCATCTTGACGTAAAGCATGAAGGCGTCGCGGATGTCCACGCCCAAGGCCGACGAAGGGCCCGACAGCGTGCTGACGAACCCGATCTTCACCTTGTCCGCGGCCAGCGACGCGACGGCCAGGCCCGCGAATGCGAGCCCGAGGACGGCCTTGGTCAAGGTGGCAATTGGGCGGCGCGTGCTTGCGGTCATGTCGATCTCCTGGGGTTCAAGGGTACTCGGGGATTAGGGCCGGTTCGCGGTGTTTTGGCAATGGGACTAAACCCAGATTTGCAGCACGTAGTCGAACGGCGCCTGGCCGTTGAAAAGATCGACCCTTTGCAAGCGGATGCGCAGCGCGCCGTCGGGGCCGCGCACCAATGTGTGCTGGTAACGTCCACCAAAATGGCGTACCGAGTCGCGGCGCAGCTCCATCATGTGGAAGCGCGAGCGCACCTGCACGTGCGCGGCGCCCGCCGATTCGATGACGACGTGGCTGACGATGTGATTGGTCTCCCACATGGGCACCTGCGACCACGCGTTGGGGTGCGACACCCGGCCCTTGCGGATCTCCATCATCAGCTTGTCTTCGGCGAAGATCGAAGGCGAGCCCTCCCATTCCGTCTGCTCGGGCGTCACGGGCATCCAGTACACGCCTTGCTCGTCGAAGAGGTCCATCCACGCCTGCCAATGCTTGCCATCGAGCAGCTCGGCCTGGTAGTACAGCAGTTGCTCGACTTCGCGCTGCAGCTCGGCGTCGGCGGCGCTGCGCGCCAGCACGCCGCGCGAGGGAAGCGTTTGTACCGGCGGCGCGAGTCCCTGCGCCGCGCGCGGCAAGTGGCCCGGTTCCACGGCTTGCGCGCCGGTACGATCCGCGCCCTCCTTCGCCTCGATCACCACCGCCTGCGCCAGCAGGTGCTCGAAGTCGGGGCCGGCGCTCGGGATGGCGGCGCTGCCGCTCGATGAAGGTTTGCTCATTTCGCGGCTCCTTCGGCGCTGAGGTATTGCGTCCAGGCGCGGAACTGGTTGCGCATCACGGCTTCCGACGTGCCGTGGTTCGAATAAGTCACGCCGTTCTCCACCCGGTCGTCGCCGTACCAGCGGTGGAAGCTCACCCAGTCGCCGCCGTTGGACTGCAGGCCCCACTGCCCTTTGGTCCAGTTCTCCAGGTCGTCCGCGTTGATCATCGTGGCCGGCGAATTCACCAGGTTGTAGTACCAGAGACTGCGGCGGTAGATGGCTTCCGGCGCGCCTTTCAAGCGGAAGTGCCAGATCTCCGACAGCGTCTTGTCCGGACCCACCGGCCGCAGACAGCGCAACTGCTGCAGCGGCGACTGCACCGAGAGATACGGATACACCAGCACGTGGTGGATGCTGCGGGAGAGATACTCCTCGGCCTTCTCCGGACCGTAGGCTTTCACCAGCATGGCCTCGTGTTCCATCGTGTCCGGGTCGCGCGGGCGCAGGCCCATGTACGCTTTGAGAATGCCGTGGCCGCGCGGGAAATTGATGGTCTGCACCGCGTCCCATTGCTCGAAGCTGGACGCGAAGGTGGAGAGGTAGTGGTAGTACAGCGGCGCGGCACCGCGCTCCGCCTTCAGCCGCTTTTCCACCTTGCCGGCCGAGATGCCGGTGGATTGGTGCGTCACGGACGGATGCAGGGAATCCAGCTGGTTCTCCATGAAGAACTTCCAGTTGGATTGCTGCATCACGCGATGGCAGATCGGCACCACTTCGACTTCGCCGACGGGCGAACGGTCGCACATGTCGTCGAAAGCGATGCGGGCCTCGCCGAGGAACTCGGTGAGCGGCGGCACATCGGCCGAGAGGCTGGCGAAGACGAAACCGCGATAGCTTTCCACGCGGGCGGCGTGCTTCATGCTGCAATCGGGATTGTCACGGGACATGCGAGTGCCCTCGTAACCCTTGGCCAGCGGGATGGCGCGCACCTTGCCGTCGAGATGGAAACTCCAGGCGTGATACGAGCACACGAAGGCGTTGCCCGTGTTGCCTTTCAGGTTGCCCACCAGTTGCACGCCGCGATGCGGACAGCGGTTGTACAGCACCTTCACGCTGCGGTCGGCCTGGCGCACCATGATCATGGGCTGGCGGCCGATGGTCACGGCGTAGTAATCGCCGGTGGCCGGCACCTGCGACTCGTGGCCGCAATACACCCAGGTGCGTTCCCAGATCTTTTCCATCTCGGCGTCGAAGATCGCCTGGTCGGTGTACACGCTCTTGTGCACGCGGTCGGGTTCGACGAATTGCTCCACGTTCATGCTGCTTCCTTTCGGCTCAGATCGAAGCCATCAATTTCTCCAGCGACTGCCCGCTGTCATCGGCGAGCGCGGCCGTACTCAGATCGCGCATCTGCTGCGCTCCATTCGATTGCGCCGCCAACCTTGGCGCCGCTGCCATCAAGCGCTGGTAATTGCGCCAGCCACGCGCATGCGTGTCGCCGTAGCCTTTCACCAGCCGTTGCGACCTGGCGACTTCCAGCGCCATGTCCGGATGTGCGTGAGCGAGACCGCGAATCGTCTCCAACCATTGGCCGATGCGTTCATGTTCCACCTGGTAGCGCAGCGTGCGCCGCCGCATGCCGCGCAAGCCGGCAACCGCGTACAGCAGCAGGAAGCCGCCCAACGAACTGGTCTTGACGATGCGGCCCTTTCGCGTGAACGGCTCGACGCAACGCCGTGCCCACTGCGTACGCAGCAACCAGCGGCCCCAGCCCGCGGGCAAGGTGTCGGCGATTTCCTCGAGCCGCGGATGCATGAACTCGCTGATTTCCAGTTGCTGCTGCGCGCTCAACTTCACTTCGCCGCCCACCCGGTCGAACCGGCTGCGGCGCGTCTTCAGGTCGGCGACCCGGATCGTATCCTCGTAGGACATCCACAAAGCCAGGTGCCGGGCGGTGTCGTCGAGCAAGTCGGCACGGGACGCGCTGAAGGGCCGCAGCAGGCCAAGGTATTCGGCGGCATAAGCGACGTCCTGGTAATCCGCCAGGCGCAGGATGCCCGCGCGCAGCGTCGCATGCGCGGTGGCTGGAAACTCGGCGGCAATCCGCGCCGCAAGGGGCTCGAGCCGGGCGCCCACAGCAGGCAAGGCGGGCGCCACGGCTGGCAGAAATTCATGCGATGCGGCATTCAACCCCGCCAGCAAGCCGGCGGCAAACCCCGCCAGACTGGCGCCCACTCCCACACCGCCGCGCCGAATCGTCTCCTCGAATTGGGCCCGCGTGAACGGCAGTGCTCCGGAGGCACACAGCGCACCACAGAGCACGGGGCTGATCAGGCTGCCGGCTTGTTCGGCCAGCGCGGCGAAGTCGGCCGCCACGAACTGGCGAGCGGCGGCTCGCGCTCCTTCAACCAACTTCTGCGAATCGACTCGGCCGTCGCCGGCCGCGGTGCGCTCGGTCATCGAATACACCCGATGCGTGGAAGCGACCAACGCTGTGCGGTTGGGCGTGACCAACCCGCGCTGCAGGGCGCGGCCGGCCTCCATCAATTCGGAGGCGATCACCACGTCCAATTCCCCGGGCACCGGCCCGAGCGCGAGCACCGGCTCGGCGCCCCAAGGCACCTGCGCCGCCGGAAACATCTCCACGTAGTAGATCGTCGCGCCGGTGCGCTGCGCGACGCCGGGGACCGAAGTCGCCTGGGCGATGAAGCCATTGCGCTCGGCGAGGTCCACCAGCCAATCCGCGAGCACGCCGCCGCCCTCGCCACCCATGGCAAGGATGGCAATGGTGATGGCGCGTGGCGGACTTCTCATGCCGCGATGCCTTCCAGCCGACGCTCGATGCGGTTCTGCAACCAGCCGATGACAGCGTTGCGCACGCGCGCGCGCAGCCGGTCCCAGCCGCTGGGGTTGTTGATGATCTGCGCCTTGTAAAACGACGGGCACAGCACGGCCGCATCGGCGACTTCGCCGCAGAGCCCGCAACCGACGCAGCTGTCCACCACGCTGGCAATCGGGTCGCGCCGCAGCGGGTCGGGATTGGGCTTGATGGTGAGCGAGGGGCAACCGGACAAGCGGATGCAGGAATGATCGCCGGTGCAAGTGTCAGGGTCGATGCCGAAGCGTTCGCGCACCACGCGCTCGCCGCTCTCGATGGCCTTGCGCACCAGCGGCTTGACGCGGCGCTGCCGATTGAGCATGCACTCGCTGGACGCCACCACCACCTTCGGGCCCTTCTCGCGCGTGGTGAGGGCCTCGCGCAAGGTGTCGCGCATCTGCGAGAGGCTGTAGGTGTTGCTTACGGTGCGCACCCACTTCACCCCGACACCGCGCACCGCGTTCTCGATGGTGTTGTTGGTGCTGCGCAGCGGGTTGGCGGCCTTCGACGAGAGCAGGTCCTGACCGCCCGTCGCCGCGGAGTAACCGTTGTCGATGACCACCAGCACGTTGTCGGAATGATTGAACACGGCATTGCCGACTCCGCTGGTCAGGCCGTTGTGCCAGAAGCCGCCGTCGCCCATGATGGACAGCGTGCGCTTGGCTGTCTCCTGCGTATTGAATGCAGCGGCGCCGGCCCAGCCCAGCCCATAGCCCATCGTCGTCGCGCCAATGTTGAACGGCGGCAGGATGGAGAACAGGTGGCAACCGATGTCGCAACTGA
The DNA here is from genome assembly GCA_028292185.1 of Ramlibacter sp. Lineage (GTDB taxonomy): Bacteria > Pseudomonadota > Gammaproteobacteria > Burkholderiales > Burkholderiaceae_C > Ramlibacter. The sequence goes on from JAQGMT010000046.1 coordinate 6,916, forward strand.
TATGGTGCGGACCCAGTTCGCGCTCGAGCAGCTTGATCGCGGTGAAGATCGGCCGCTCCGGGCAACCGGTACAGAACGAAGGCGGGCGCGGCTGCACTTCGTCGGAGGCAGCCTTGATCGCGAAGGCGTTCGGATTGCCATCCATCAGGGCCGGCACAGGCGCAGGCCTTGCGGCAACCGGCAGCGTCACGTCCGCAAGCAGATGCGGTGCGTAGCGCTCGATGAATCGCGCGACACCCTTGGTGACCACGCCGCCGGTGTACTCGCCCGCCATCGGCAGGAAGTCCTTGCCGTGCACGCGGGTCTGGACGTCCGCCTTGCGCAGCATCGAGTTCACCGCTTGCTCGATGTAATCGGGCTGGCCCTCTTCCACCAAGAGGATGCCGCGCTTGCCCGCGCAAAAGCGCGTGAACTCCTCGTCGATCAGCGGGTACGTCACGTTCAAGACGTACAAAGGCACCCTCGAATTACCGAAGGCGTCCGCCAGGCCCAGCAACTCAAGCGAACGCAACACCGAGTTGTACAGGCCGCCTTGCATGACGATGCCGAAATCCTGCGCACCCTCGGCGAAGAACTCGTTCAGCTGCCGCTCCTGGATGAAGCGCACCGCGGCCGGCCAGCGCTGCGACACCTTTTCCTGCTCGTGCATGTAAGTGGCGGGAGGCAGCGCGATCCGGTTGACGTCGCGCCGCGGCTGCTCCATGGCGTCCTTCAAGGTGTACGCCGCGCGTCGGTTGTCCTTGGTGGTGAAGCGGCCGTGGACGTGGCAGGCCCGAATGCGAAGTTCCAGCATGACCGGCGTGTGGCTGGCTTCGGACAGCTCGAAGCCCTGTTCCACGGCGGCGACGATGCTCGGCAGATTCGGACGGGGATCGAGCAGCCACACCTGGGACTTCATCGCAAACGCATGCGAGCGCTCCTGCATGATGCTCGAGCCCTCGCCGTAGTCTTCGCCGACGATCAACAGCGCGCCGCCGATCACGCCGCCGGACGCCAGGTTGGCCAGCGCGTCGGAGGCGACGTTGGTGCCGACCGTGGATTTGAATGTGACCGCACCGCGCAGCGGATAGTTCACCGAGGCCGCGAGCGTCGCGGCCGCGGCGGCTTCGGACGCACTGTGCTCGAAGTGCACGCCCAGCTCGCGCAGGATGTCGTTGGCATCCGTGAGCACGTCCATCAGGTGCGAGATCGGCGCGCCCTGGTAGCCGGCCACGTACGAGACACCGGATTGCAGCAGCGCCTTGGTCACGGCGAGGATGCCTTCGCCGTGGAACTCGTCGCCTGCGCCCAGCCGCAGCTTGGTCACTTCGGTAGCAAACGAACGTTCGGCCATGGGAGGTGTCCAACTGGGGCCGGTTCACAGCGAACCCGCCCACCATGGCCGAATTTACGCAGTTGCCGCATATCTGGCGAATGGATTTTTCCCATGCGGTCCATCTGTTTGGTGAATAATCAGGGACAACCCTGAAGCCCGCGCCCGTCCGTGAATTTCCGCCAGCTCGACCTCAACCTTCTGCACGTGCTGGCGGCGATCCACCGCACCCGGTCGGTCACCGCCGCCGGCAAGGCGCTGTCGCTGTCGCAGTCGGCCACCAGCAATGCGCTGGCGCGGCTGCGGCGCTTCTTCAACGACGAACTTTTCGTGCGCTCGCCCGCGGGGCTGCAGCCCACGCGCCTGTGCGAGCTGGTGGCGCCCGCCGTGCTGGCGCAGCTGCGTTCGCTGGAATCGCTGGTGAGCGGCCAGGAAGATTTCGTGCCGGCGACGAGCGACATGCACTGGAAGCTGTCGATGTCCGACCTGGGCGAGATGCTGTTCCTGCCCGAACTGGCCTCCGCCTTGCGCGGCGAGGCGCCGCATGCGCGCTTGTCGAACATCTCGGTGGCCGCCGCCGACGTGGCCGCGGCACTGGAAAGCCGCGAGATCGACTGCGCGCTGGGCATCCTGCAGCCACGCCACCGCGGCATCAATACCGAACTGCTGTTTCGGGAACAGTACGTCGCCCTCAGCGCCCCCGGCTGGCGGCCTGCCGTCGGCCGCGCCGGGCGCTCGCTATCGGCGGCGCAATTGGCGCAGTCTTTCATCGTCGTGGCTTCGCCCACGGCCACCTTCCACAGCAGCGTCGAGCAGATGCTCGGCCGCATGAAGCTGGCCGACCGCATCGTCCTGCGGGCCCGCCACTTCGGCGCTTTGCCGGAACTGGCGCTGACCACCGACCTCGTGGCCATCGTGCCGCAGGCCTATGCGAAAAATCTGCAGCAGCGCCACGACGTGCGGCTGTGGCAATTGCCGCAAGCGCCGTACTACGACGTTCGGCTGGTGTGGCATGCCAGCACCGCGCGCGACCCGGCGCATCGCTGGATGCGTGCCTTGCTGCAGCGGCTGTTCGCGCGGCCGGGCAGCGGCAAGAACGCGGCCGACACCTGAGCTGCCCGGCAGTGCCCGCGCGCTTGTCCTACGGGGTGGCTGGCGGCGCCCTCCTAGCATCGGGCATCGGCCAAGGAGATGACGATGGACACCACTTCGGTCTGGCGCGGCACGGCGTCCGCGAGCGGTTTCGCGATGTTGAACGGCGACGTCGAGACCGACGTGCTGATCGTGGGTGGCGGCATCACCGGCGTCACCTTGGCGTGGCTGCTGGCGCGCGACGGCCGCAAGGTGGCGCTGCTCGAAGCGGGTGAACTGGGCGGCGGCAGCACCGGCAACTCGACCGGCAATCTGTACGAAACGCTGAGCCACGGCCTGTATCCCATCACCGGCCGTTGGGGCAGCGAAGCGGCACGCCAGGTGGCGACGCTGCGCCGGGCAACGATCGACTTCATCGAAGGTGTGGCGCAGCCCGCGGATTGCGGGTTCCGCCGCTGCGCGCTACACCTGTACGCGATTTCGCCGAAGCACCGCGATGAGATCGCGCTGGAATATGCGGCCCTCGGCCATGCGGGCGCGAACGTGCGGATGGACATCGGCACGCGGCCGCCCTTGCCCCAGCCGGTCGGCGACGTGCTGGTGCTGACCGGGCAAGCCCAGTTCCAGCCGCAGGCCTACGTCAATCATGTGGCGACGCTGGCCGCCAAAGCCGGCGCGCAACTGCACGAGCACTCCCGCGTGATTGAGCTCGATCACAAGGCGCGGGTGGCGGCGACCGCGACCGGCAGCGTCAAGGCCAGGGAGGTGGTGTTCGCCACGCACACGCCCCTTGGCTTTCACGTGGTGCAGGCGGAGATGCCGGTGCATCGCGAATACGGAATCGCTCGTCCCCTCACCGGCGCCGATCCGGGACCGGGCGTGTTCTGGTATCGCGGTGACGATGGCTTGTCGGTGCGCACGTTCGACCAGGCGGGTCAGCGCTACCTGATCGCGGTGGGCCAGGAGAACAAGCTGGGCGTGCACAACGCCAAGGCCAGTTTGATGGCGCTGGAGAGCACCGTGGCAAAGCAGTTCGGCCCGGGCGAGGTGGCCTTCAGGTGGTCGGCGCAGAACTACCGCGGCGCCGACGGGCTGCCTTACGTGGGCCGCGATGCATCGGGCTGCTTCATGGCGACGGGCTTTTCGACCGACGGCCTGGTTTGGGGAACAATTTCGGCGCAGCTCATCGCCGATGAATTGGCCGGCCGAAAAAACGAAGCCGCGGAATTGTTAAAGGCCGACCGCTTCTCGCCGGTGAAAGGCGCGAAAGCGATCCTGGACGAAAACCTCACGGCCGTGAAATCGCTGGTGAAGGATTACCTCACGCACCGGCAGCAAGAGAAGCTGTCCAGCCTGGCGGTGGGCGACAGCGCGATCGTCGAGGCCGAAGGCGAATCGCTCGCGACCTACCGCGCGCCCGACGGCGAACTGTTCGCCGTGTCGCCGGTATGCACGCACATGGGCTGCAAGGTGCACTGGAACAGTGTGGAAACCAGCTGGGACTGCCCTTGCCACGGCAGCCGGTTCCGCCCGGACGGCACGGTGATCGAAGGGCCGGCCATCGCCGCGCTCGGCCGCAAGCACCTCAACCTCGGCTGAGCGTCCTTTAGCGGCGCTTGGCCTTGATGCCCAGCGCTTCGCGGCTCTTGTCGATGCGCGCCTGCTTGCGCTCGTCCTCTCTCTGCACGGCCTTTTTCTTGGTGTAGCCGGACCAGTCGGCCCAGGCCCACCACGCGACCGCCAATGCGAACGGCGACAGCACCCACCACCAAGTCCATTCGGCCACGGGACCGAACTCCAGGTATTTCATCGCCAAGAACAGGATCCCGAGTCCCAGAAAATACATCTATGTCTCCAATGGAAGAGCCGCTGCGTGACGGCAGGCCGCAATCGATCGCATGCGGCGCGTCATCCCCACTCACTACAATCGCGTTGAACCAATGTAACCCAACTCATGAGGAAATCGATGAAACGTATCCTGTTCGCGCTGGCGGCCACTGCTGTCCTGGCAACACCTGCAATGGCGCAGATGGAATTGGCGCAATCCAAGAATTGCCTGGCCTGTCACGCCGTCGACAAGAAGCTGGTCGGCCCGGCCTACAAGGATGTCGCCGCCAAGTACGCCGGCCAGAAAGATGCCGTCGACAAGCTGGCCAACAAGATCATGAAGGGCGGCGCCGGCGTGTGGGGCCCGGTGCCGATGCCGGCCAACACCCAGGTGAACGAAGCCGAAGCCAAGAAGCTGGCAGCTTGGGTGCTGACGCTGAAATAAGCGGCCACCGCCGCCGCCAAAGCCAAGCCCGCGTCAGCGGGCTTTTTTCATAGCTTCTCGGACAACTGCTCAAGGATCGCGGGATTCTCGAGTGTCGAGACGTCCTGCGTGATCGCCTCGCCCTTGGCGATGGAACGCAGCAGGCGGCGCATGATCTTGCCGCTGCGCGTCTTGGGCAGGTTGTCGCCGAAACGGATGTCCTTGGGCTTGGCGATCGGCCCGATCTCCTTGGCCACCCAGTTGCGCAGCTCGTTGGCAATCTGCTTGGCTTCTTCGCCGACGGGCCGGGACCGCTTTAGCACCACGAAAGCACATATGGCCTCGCCGGTGAGGTCGTCCGGGCGACCCACCACCGCGGCCTCGGCCACGAGGTCGGTCTTGGACACCAGCGCCGACTCGATCTCCATCGTTCCCAGCCGGTGGCCCGACACGTTCAGCACGTCGTCGATGCGCCCCGTAATGCGGAAGTAGGCGTTGTCGACGTTGCGCACGGCGCCGTCGCCCGCGAGGTAAATCGTCCCGCCCATTTCCTCGGGGAAATAACTTTTCTTGAAACGCTCGGGGTCGTTCCAGATGGTGCGGATCATCGACGGCCAAGGGCGCTTGATGACCAGCATGCCGCCGGAGCCATTGGGAAGGTCTTTGCCGGTCTCGTCCACCACGGCGCACATGATGCCCGGCAGCGGCAGCGTGCACGAGCCCGGCACCAGCGGCGTCACACCCGGCAGCGGCGTGATCACGTGGCCGCCGGTTTCGGTTTGCCAGAAGGTGTCGACGATGGGGCAATTTTCGCGGCCCACGTTCTTGTAGTACCACATCCACGCTTCCGGATTGATCGGCTCGCCCACTGTGCCGAGAATCCGCAGGCTCGACAGGTCGAAGCGTTCCGGATGAACGTCACGATTGCCTTCCGCCAGCTTGATCAGCGAGCGGATCGCGGTGGGCGCGGTGTAGAACACCGTCACCTTGTGCTTCTCGATCATCTGCCAGAAGCGGCCGGCGTTCGGATAGGTCGGCAGGCCCTCGAAGATCACTTGGGTGCAGCCGGCGGCGAGCGGGCCGTAGGCCACATAGGTGTGGCCGGTGATCCAGCCGATGTCCGCCGTGCACCAGAAGACGTCGCTTGGCTGGATATCGAAGGTCCAGTCCATCGTCAGCTTGGCCCACAGCAGGTAACCGCCGGTGGAATGCTGCACGCCTTTCGGTTTGCCCGTGGACCCCGACGTGTAGAGAATGAACAGCGGGTGCTCGGCGCCGACGCTCACCGGCTTGCACTCGCTGGATTGGCCTTGCAGCACTTCGGTGAACGTCTTGTCGCGGCCCGCCACCATGTTGCAGGGCGTCGCGGTGCGCATGTACACCAGCACGCTCTTGAGCGTGGTGCAGCCGCCCATGGCGATGCCTTCATCGACGATGGACTTCAGCGGCATCTCCTTGCCGCCGCGCATCTGGAAGTTGGCCGTGATCACCGCCACGGCGCCCGCGTCGATGATCCGCTCGTTCAGGGCCTTGGCCGAAAAGCCGCCGAACACCACGCTGTGCGTCGCACCGATGCGCGCGCAGGCCTGCATCGCAATTACGCCTTCGATGGTCATCGGCATGTAGATGATCACGCGATCGCCCTTGGCGATGCCCTGCGCCTTCAGCGCGTTCGCGAACTGGCTGACCCGCCCGAGCAATTCCTTGTAGGTGACCTTGGTGACCGCGCCGTCGTCGGCCTCGAACACGATGGCCGTCTTGTTCTCGGTGGGCGTGCCGATGTGCTTGTCCAGGCAATTGGCGCTGGCGTTGAGCTCGCCGTCGTCGAACCAGCGATAGAACGGCGCCTTGGATTCGTCTAGCGTCTTGGTGAACGGCTTGGTCCACACCACGTTGTCACGGGCCAGGCGGGCCCAGAATCCCTCGAAGTCGCGATTCGCTTCTTCGCACAGCGCGTCGTACGCCGCCATCCCCGAGATGCGCGCGCGCTTCACCGTCGTTTCGGTGGGCGGGAACACGCGGTTTTCAATCAGGACCGATTCGATGTTGCTCATGGCGAGTCTCCGCTTGAAATTCTTGATGGCGTGGCAATGCACGGGCTGGCACTTTCGGGCCAGCGACGTCCCGATCCTCCCCGGCCCCTCCAATCTACCCCTATTCCGAACGGGGACGACAGAAACCCACAATCGCACATCGGTAAGCCCCCCTTTTTTATGCAGGACCTTAATCCAAATCAAGGCGTCCGCTCGCCCTTCGAGCAATGTTCGCTCCCCCACCTCGCTGGCGCGCGCAGAGGGAGCCCGGGTGCCCGCATTTCGGCGGAGCGCTCACCCATCCCGCAAGGCCGGTGGTCGGGGCGGGTCGGGCGCAGGTCCATTCGCGTTGTTGCACCTTAGGCGCCGCGACCAGCGTGTTGACGAACTTTGTTGGTGTGCTGCT
>JAQGMT010000059.1 GCA_028292185.1 Ramlibacter sp.
CCGTCCACCATCGCGGCCGCCATGTTCAGCAGCATCAACTCGTCGATGTTCTTGATCTCGCGCGCCTGCAGCATCGTCTGCTGCGCATCGCGCACGTCGATGCCGAGCTTTTGCAGCTCCAGCATCATCGGCACTTCGACCACGTCCACGCCCAGCGGCATGTCGGCCACGCCTTCTTCCTCGAGCAGGGCCTTGATTTCCTTTGCCGCGGCCTTGAACAGCTTGCCGTCGCCGCCGACCGCGCCGCGCAATCCGAGCAGTCCGGCCTTGCAATGGTCCTTGCACAACCACGGCGCGTACAGGCGGTGGTGCTTGGCCGCGGAGCCGAAGTCCCAGATGTACGGGTCGCCGTTGCCGGTGAGCAGCGAGTACCGTGTCAGCTTGTCGCGCGCCCATTCGCCGATCACGGTGCTGGTGGTGTAGCGGATGTTCTGCTGGTCGAAACACAGCAAGGCGCCCAGCCCGGAGTTGGCGAGCGCCGCGCGCGTGCGGGCGAGGCGGTAATCGTGCAGGCGGCGGAAATTCACCCGCTCCTCGAAGTCCACCTGCATGTGCCCGGGCGCCTGCAAAGGCCGGTCCCAGCCGTGATGCGGGTCGATGTCATCGGGCCGGATGATCTTGGGTTCGCTGATCTTGTTCTTTGCCATTTGACGGATGCCTCGGTGCTGGAAGCGGCGATTATTGCACCGGCCGTGGCCCCGGCGCCGGCGCGGCACGGGCCACGGCGAAAGCGCCCAGCACCAGCTCCCCGTCCTTGACCAGGCCAAAGCTCAGATCGACGTACATCTTGCCGCCGGATTTGTGGGTGGCCCGCGTGGTCATCACCCGGTCGCCCAGTCGTGTCTTACCCGCCTCGACCGCGAGGCGCATGCCTTGCGCATGGCCGGCCCTGAACCGCTCGGGAATGATGATGTCGATGCTGCGGCCCAGCGCCTCGTCCGCCGTGTAGCCGAACAGCTTCTCGGCGCCGCGGTTCCATAGCCGAACCACGTTGTCGCAGTCGATGAAGATGATGCCTTCCTGCGCCTGCTCGACGATGGCGCGGTGAATGTCGATGGGAGCTGGGTTCATTGTCGGGGGCGCTTGATTTTCGTCAATCGTGACGACCGGTGCGGCCTTCAGCATAAGGGCATATCCACAAGGGGTGAATCATGTTCCTGACCCAAGACGACTTCAAGATCAAGGCGAGCAATTTCGACTTGAGCAACGGCTTCAACGTGCTGCGCATCATCTGCGGCGCATTCATGTTCCCGCACATCGCGGGAAAATTCGCCGCGGGTGCGCTATCAGTGGGCACGGTGGGATTTTTCGCCAAAGCAGGCTTTCATCCGCCCGAGGCCTGGGTGATGCTGGCTGCAGCGGCCGAGTTCTCGGTGGGCGTGGCGCTCGTGCTGGGCCTGTGCACCCGCTATGCGGCTGTCGGCGCCGCGGTGGTGCTCGGCATGGCGGTTTACGCGCTGCAGATGGTCAAGGGCTTCGGCTGGACCTGGAATACGGGCGGCTATGAGTACCCGGTCTTCTGGGCGATTGCCTCGCTCGCGGTCGCCGTCGAAGCGTGGAAGCAATACCTGGCTTTGAACGGCGTCGCCCGCAGGGTGCTGCGTCATGCGGCTGCATGAGAGAGTCACGGCGCGCGTAGGACAGGCCCTGACACCAACTCGCGCGCGGTGCCGAGTGCTGGGCTTGCCGGCATCACCACAATGAAGCCTGGCAAGTCACCGGGCGAACTCATGGCCGACATTCCCGCACCCGAATCGGTGCCTCCGCTGAACAATCCCGATCCGCAGCCCGGCGATCCCAAGCCCAAGGCGCCCCCTGCCGATGACGAACCGGGGCGGCGCACCGTGCCGGTGGAACTGCCCGGCCGGCCGCACGCGCCCGAGCGGGCGTGATCGCCCGAGGAAGCCGCGTTACTCGCGCGTCACCCGCACCAGTTCTTCGCGCGTCGTGACGCCTTCGCGCACCAGGCGCTCTCCGTCGTCGCGCATCAGCGTCATGCCGGCCTTGAGCGCGGCCTCGCGAATCTCCGCCTCGGCCGCGCGGTTGTGGATCTTCGAGCGGATGCCGTCGTCGGCCACCATCAATTCGAAGATGCCCGTGCGTCCTTGATAGCCGGTCTGCACGCACTGCGCGCACCCCGTGCCATGGCAATGGACGCACAGCTTGCGCACCAGTCGCTGCGCCAGCACGCCCAGCAGCGATGAGCTCAGCAGGAAGGGCTCCACGCCCATGTCGATCAGCCGGTTGACGGCGCTGGCGGCGTCGTTGGTGTGCAGCGTCGCCAGCACCAGGTGGCCCGTGAGTGAAGCCTGGATCGCGATCTGCGCGGTTTCGTAGTCGCGGATTTCGCCGATCATGATGATGTCGGGGTCCTGCCGCAGGATCGCGCGCAGCGCCTTGGCGAAATCGAGGTCGATCTTCGCATTGACCTGCGTCTGGCCGATGCCGGGCAGCTCGTATTCGATCGGGTCTTCCACCGTCATGATGTTGCTGCTGCCCGCGTCCAGGCGTCCGAGCGCTGCGTACAGCGTGGTGGTCTTGCCCGAGCCGGTGGGGCCCGTCACCAGGATGATGCCGTGCGGCTGCGCGATCAACTCCAGGAAGCGGCGCAAGGTTTCGCCGGTCATGCCCACCGATTCCAGGCTCAGCTTGCTCTCGCTCTTGTCCAACAGGCGCAGCACGGCGCGCTCGCCGTGCGCACTGGGCAAGGTGGAGACGCGCACGTCCACCGCACGGGTGCCGATTCGCAGCGAAATGCGGCCGTCCTGCGGCAGGCGCTTTTCCGCGATGTCGAGTTCGGCCATGATCATCAGCCGCGAGATCAGCGCGGCATGCAGCGCGCGATTGGGCTGCACCACCTCGCGCAGCGTGCCGTCGACGCGAAAGCGCACGCTCGAGTGCCGCTCATAGGGCTCGATGTGGATGTCGCTGGCGCCGTCGCGCGCGGCTTGCGTGAGCAGCGCGTTGAGCATGCGGATGATCGGCGCGTCGTCGCTGGTCTCCAGCAAGTCTTCGACCGCCGGCAGCTCCTGCATCATGCGCGAGAGGTCGGCGTCGTTCTGGACTTCGCTCACCACGGTGGCCGCGCTCGATTCGCCCTGCGCGTACGCGGCGCTGATGCGCTGCGCGAGTGCCGTCGGTTCGGTCGTCTGCAAATTGAGCACGCCGAATTTGCGCATCACTTCCGTGAAGGCGGTGGTGGCGGGCGCGGACGCGTGCCACAAGGTCAGCTCGCGGCCGTCGTCCTCCAGCAGCAATTGATTGCCGCGCGCGAAGGCGTAAGGCAAGGGATACCGCATCGTTTTCTCTTTGCTATTGCATCAGTGGTGCCGGCACCGGCATGGCCGGCGTCTCGGGCTTGCTCAATTGCGGCATGAGCGGAGCCTCGTTGACCGGGGTGACCGCGCTCGGCGTCGGTTGAACCATGCCCTGCTTTCCGCGCATCAGCTCATAGCGATCCAGCGACAGGGCATCGGATTGCGCCGCGTCGCGGATCACCACCGGCCGCAGGAACACCATCAGGTTGGTCTTCACACGGTTGCGCTGGGTGCTCTTGAAGAGGTTGCCAAGCACCGGCACGTCGCCCAGCCCCGGCACCTTCTGGTCGCTGTCGGTATACGAGTCCTTCAAGAGGCCGCCCAGCACCACGATCGCGCCATCGTCGACCAGCACGTTCGATTCGATCGAGCTCTTGTTCGTCGTCAGGCCGCTGGGCGAATTGACGGACGCGGGATCCACGCTGGAGACCTCCTGGAAGATCTGCAGTCTCACCGTGCCGTTCTCGCTGATCTGCGGCCGCACGCGCAAGGTCAGGCCCACGTCCTTGCGTTCTATGGTCTGGAAGGGGTTGACCGATCCGTTGGTCGCACCGGTGTTGGTGAACGACCCCGTGACGAAGGGCACGTTCTGGCCGACCACGATCTTTGCTTCTTCGTTGTCCAGGGTGAGCAGGTTGGGCGTGGAAAGCACATTGCCGTCGCCGGTGGACTGCAGGAAGTTGGCGATCGAGCTCAGCACGAAATTGCCGGCGATTTTGCTCAGCGTACCGATGTTGATGCCGCCCGCGGGCGGAACGCTGCCGAGCGTGCCATTCTGCGTGGCCAGGCTGATGATGGACGGGTTGCTTCCGTTGCCCAGGTTGAAGTTGGTGCCAATCACGCCCACCGTGCCGCTGTTCGTGCTGTTGAGAGGCGTTTGCCACTGGACGCCGAACTGCGCCAGCTTGTTGGTGTCGACTTCGGCCACCAGCCCTTCGACAAAGACTTGCGCCCGGCGCGAGTCGAGCATGTCGATCACGGCGCGCAGCTGGCGGTATTGCGGTTCGGCCGCGGTGATGATCAGCGCATTGGTCGCCGGGTCGGCCTGGATCTGGCCGCCGGTGGAGGGCTGGGCCACCTGCTGGGTGGGTGCTGTCGCCTGCGGGCTGGCACCCGTCGCAGTCGCCCCGGCGGCGGCCGTCGCCGCTGTGGGCGTATTCACCGCGCCGCCGCCAGCAGCACCTGCGGCGCCGCCGGCCGCGGTACCCGCACTGGTCGCCGTGGCGGCCATGGCTGCCCGCAGCGTCACCGCCAGCCGGGTGGCTTCGGCGTTCTTCAGGTACACGACGTAGATGTTGCCGCTGGCGCTTTGCGCGCCCGGCTGGTCCAGGCGCGCAATCAGGGCGCGCACCAGGTTCAGCCGCGCCGGATTCGCGGCGCGGACCAGCAAGGTGTTGCTGCGCACCTCGGGGATCACGGTGGTGCGGAAGGAGCTGTCGCTCTGGCCCTGTACCGGTGGCTGGCCCGCTACGCCGGAGGTGGGGCCGCCGGAGGAATCGACCAGCCGCTGGACCACCGGTGCGAGATCGGAGGCGAGTGCGTTGGTCAGCGGGATGACGTCCACATCCGTGGCGTTCGAGACGTCCAGGGCCGCGATGATGCGGCCGATGCGCTGCAGGTTGTCCGCGTAATCGGTGATCACCAGCGAGTTGTTGCTGGGATTGACGTTGATGGTGTTGTTCGGGCTGATCAGCGGCCGCAGGATCGGCACCAGGTTGGCGGCTGGCTCGAAGTTCATGCGGAATATTTGCGTGACGATCTGGTTGCCCGCGGTCGGCCGCCCCACGGAGACCGCGCCGCTTTGCAGCTTGGCATCGGCTTCGGGCACCAGCTTGAGCAAGCCGCCGGATTCGACGACGGTGAAGCCGGACAGGCGCACCGCCGACAGGAACTGGTTGTAAGCGACCTGCGGCGAAACCGGCCGGTCGGTGCTCAGGTTGATGGTGCCCTTCACGCGCGGATCCACCACGATGTTGCGGCCGGTGATCGCCGCCATCGTGCGCGCCACTGCCTCGATGTCGGCGTTCACGAAGTTCAACGTGACCGGTTCCCGGGATCTCTGCCCCATGGAAACACCGGGTGCGGCGGCCAGCAGGCAAGCCATGCACCATGCCGCGAGACGGTAAGAGCGTGGTGGTGTGTTCATCCTATCCAATCGTGATGATGGAGCGCGCGCCATTGCGCCGTCCGATGATGTTCAGGAGATTTGCCAACGCCGCTTCGCGGTCGGGCGCCGCGCTGGCCACTCCTGAAAAATGCAGGCGCGAGCCGACCCATTGGCCGCTGCCGGAGAGCTGCAGGTTGCCTTCCAGCGTTTGCAGCTGCAGCGCCGGCGTTGCTCCGCCGAGGAGTGTGATGCGATAGCTGCCCATGGGCCTCAAGGTGGACAGGCGCGACGACAGCCGCTGCGCCGTGAGTTCGGCCCGTCCGGCAATGGACAGCCGGCCTTCGATCCATTCTACTGAAAGCCCTTCGGTTGCCAGCAGGAGATCGCCATCGAATTGCAGGGTGTTCCACGGTGTGCCCAGCCCGACCAGAAGGCCCGCCGGCCAGCGGCTGCGCGCCTGCGTCACGGCCACTCGCGCACCGCGCCAACTCGGCCGTATGCGCAGTTGCATGGGCTGCTCGGTGCAGCACGCACTGTCGAGCTGCACCACCAGCCCATTCCAGCCGGGCCTTATCCGCCACTGAAGCGCGGTGGGGAGCGCCGCCGCATCGTTGCTGCCCTCGCCCCCGGTCAACACCAATTGGGCCGCACCCGTCCACACCGTGCCGCGCGGCTCGGCGAGCAGCACGCGGCCCTGGGCGGCGCGCTCGATCGACGCGGTGAGCCAACGCGCCGGCGCGAACAGCAGCAGCGCGCAGACCAGGCCCAATGCGCCCCCGGCAAGGGCCCACAGCCACGGGCCGCGCGGCGGGGTCAAGGGTTTTGGTACTGCCACGATGTACGCCGCCGCGTCAGCGCGGAGGCAGGGTCAGCACCAACGTGCCCTCCCACAGACCGGCGGCATTGCGGCGCAGGCGCGCTTCGCTGGGAAGTGTGCGGGCGTTGAGGCGGGCTTGCGTCAGCCACTGGGCCACCGCGTCCGGCGCGGCGCCGGTCAAGGTCACCGTGGCGCGGTCGCCGGAAGCCAGCAGGCGCGCCGACGTTCCCAGCCGCTCCCTCACCGACGACTCGAGCTGCCGCAAGGCATCGTCGTGATTCTGCTTGGGCTGCGACTGCAAAGCCTGGGCTTGCAGCTGCAAGCCGCGCACTCGCTGCAGCTGCGCGTCGAGCGCGCGCTGCTGCTCGGGCGCGCTGAGCACCACGCTCAGCGCCGGGCCGATCAGGATCAGCCATACCAAGGCTGCCGCGATCAGCGCCGCGGTCGCGCCGACGAGTGTTTTTTCGCGTGGCGCCAAGCGGTCCCAGCGGGTTCGAAGCTGTGACGCGCGGCTCATGGCAGTGTCTCGGTGGTGATGACCAGCGTGTCGCCTTGCAGCGTGGCCGAATACCCCTGGCTGCGCAAGGCGCTGATGCTGGCCTGCACGTCCTGCGGCCCGACCACCTGGCCCGGCACCCGCAACTCGCCATTGGCGAACTCCACCGCGCTCAGGGAGCGCTGCGCCGGCAGCGCCGAACCCAGCGCCGCCAGCATCGGCTCGAGATCGCGCCCGGACGATGCGCCCGTCGCCTGCCGCAGTGCGGCCACTTCTTTTTCCATTTGCAGCGGCGCGTCGACCACCACCTTCACCTGCGGAAAGGTTTGGGTCAGGATCCGCCGCACCGCGTCGCGCTTCTGGTCGAGTGCCGAGCGCTCGCGCCAGGCCCAGGCATTCAGGCCGACCAGGTTCACTGCAACCAGCAGCAAGGCGGCCCAGCGCGCGGGGCGCCATTGCGGCGCGGCCAGCAGATCGGCCCACGCCGTGCCCAGCTTCTTGAGCGTGCGCGCGCGCCCCGAGCTGGAAAAATCGAACTGCGCCAGGTCCCACCCCGAGCGCGCCGACCGCAGCCAACGCTCGGCCGGATGCTGCAGCACCGGCGGATGATGCAGCACCTGTTCGGCCAGCTGCGCCACTGCGGGTTCGGCGACGCAAGGCGTCTCCTGCGGCAGTGAGGGCAGCAGCGCCAGCGCCTGCGCCGAGAGCGGCAGCGCGGTCACGCCGTCGATGCCGGCCAGCACCAGGAACGGCTGCTCCGGATCGCCGATGGCGTACAGCGTGGGCACGCCTTCGGGCGCGAACTCCGGCACGATGCGCGAGGCCGGGCGGCCCGCCGCTTCGAGGATGTGCACGGCACTGCGCAGCCAGGCGCGGTCGCAGGTGGCGACCCAGAGCGGGCCGCCGGCGCGGGTGTCCGGTTGCAGTGCGAAATGCAGCGTCTCGGGTTCGTCGAGCAGCTGGTCTTCGAGCAAGCCTTCCAGCACGGCGCGCAGCCGCGGCGACTTGGCCGTGGTTCCCCGGGGCAGCTCCACGCGGTGCCACGAGAGAACGGCGGCAGGTACCACGGCCACCACTTCAAAGCCCGTGCGCGTCGGCGCCGGCAACAGCGCGGCCTGCGCGGCGCCGTGGCTGGCGCGCGTGCTTCCGTCGTTCGTGAGGGCGTACTCGAACTCGGTCGAAGCCGTGACGGTGTGGGATGGAAGCAGGACGACGAGTGCGCTCATGGGTCGATGGATTGTAGGAACAATCGCGGCGCTAGCGGTTGGCCGCCGTCTGCGCCTGAGGCGTCGGCGCGGCGGGGCCGCGCTCGCGCAGCAAGACCTTGGTCACGACGTTGTCGCGCTGGACCACCGACCGCTCTTCCACCAGCAGCTGATC
>JAQGMT010000125.1 GCA_028292185.1 Ramlibacter sp.
GAGCCCGTATTCGGCCGCGATCGTGGATGCGCTGCTGCGCGCCTTGCCCAAACCCCAACGCTAGAACGGCAGGGCGGTCTACGCCCGAGACACCCTGGAACCGGCTTTGCCGGGCCAGCGGTGTCGCCCCCTTGAGGGGGAGGGCGTCAGCCCTCGGGGGTGGTCATTTCAACCAGCCGCGGCGCCGGAAGTACCACATCGGCACCAGCGCACTCGCCACCATCAGCGCGATCGCATAGGCATAGCCGTAGGCCCAGTCGATCTCGGGCATGACGCGGAAGTTCATGCCGTAGACGCTGGCGATCAGCGTGGGCGGCAGCAGCGCGACGCTGGCCACCGAGAAGATCTTGATGGTCTTGTTCTGGTTGATGTTGATGAAGCCGACAGTCGCATCCATCAGGAAGTTGATCTTGTCGAACAGGAAGGCCGTGTGGTTGTCCAGCGACTCGATGTCGCGCAGGATCTGCCGCGCCTCCTCGAACTGGCCGGCGTTGAGCATGCGGCTGCGCATCATGAAGCTCACGGCGCGCCGGGTGTCCATCACGTTGCGGCGGATGCGGCCGTTCAAGTCTTCCTGGCGCGCGATGGCGGCCAGCACTTCGCCGGCCAAGGTGTCCGTCACTACGCCGGCCAGCACCTGCTTGCTGACAATTTCCAGCTGGTCGTAGATGCCTTCGAGCGTGTCGGCGGAGTACTCGGCGTCCGCGTCGAACAGCTTGAGCAGGACTTCCTTGGCGTCTTCGATCAGGCCCGGCGCGCGGCGCGCGCGCAGGCGCAAGAGCCGGAACACCGGCACGTCTTCATCGTGGATGGAGAACAGCACGCCCTTGCTCTTGAGCGAGTCGTTCACCAGGTTCAGGATGAAGGCGACGCGCACCGTGCGCGGCTCCTCGTCGTCGGCGATCAGGAAGTCGCAGCGGATGTGAAGTTCACCGTTGTCTTCTTCATAGAAGCGGGCCGACTCCTCGATGTCCTCGTCCATCGCGTCCTCGGGAATGGACAGGCCGAAGTACTGTTTGACCCAGCGCTTTTCCTCGACGGTGGGCGACTCGAGGTCAACCCAGATCGGCTGGAATTTGGAAAGCTCTTCCAACGACTCGATCTCTTCCTGGAAGAGCCGTCCGTTGGCAAGCGTGAATATGTTGAGCATGGCTGATCAAATTGGGGTCAGATTCCAATTATTCGGACGTGAAGTTGCGGGGGAAAGCAGCTTTCGAATAATTGGGACCGACGCCAATTCGATTCGAAAGCTACCGACTGGGGTAGGATTCCAAGGAGCGCTCTCCTGCGGTTGCGACCGCGCGATTATGCCGCCATGCTGGGCCGCGAAGCCAGCAATTCATCAGCTCAGGCCGCTCGCTTTCGAGCGGCGCGGCGAACGCCTTTCGGCGCGCCCGACGACGGCGCTGTGTCGCACTTCAGGATGTCCGCCATATAGGCCAACGCCGCTTCCTTGGCCTCGCGCGATTCCGCGGCATTGCAATCCGCCGGCGCCCAGACGCGGTACTCCCGCAAGAAGGCGTCCATCGCCGTCATCTGCACACATATATCAGTGGCCAGTCCGCAAATCACCAATTCGCGCGCCCGCATCTCCGTGAGCAGCAGGTCCAAGGGAGAGGCGAAGAAAGCCGAATGGCGCGGCTTCAGGATGGTGAGGTCCTGGGCTTGCGGGTACAGCAGCCGCGCGATTTCGCCGGCCGGGCCTTCCATCCCCAGGCAGGCGGACACCAGGCTGTGGAAGTCGGACTGCCACACCCCATAGTTGTCGTTGGCGTAGATGACCGCCACACCTTCGCCGGCCAGCCGCTCCTTCAGGCCCGCGGTGGCCCGCGCGGCCTCGAGAGCGGCGGGCGCAAGTTGCTCGCCGCCGGGGAAATTCAGCGGGTTGATGAAGTCCACCAGCAGCAGCACGCGTTCACTGGCGGGCAGACGCGTGGAGGCCGGGCCATTGGGGGGAAGGGGAGCAGGCATCCGCAAATTCTGGACCAGCGTAAATCCGCTTCGGGGCGGAGGGCCCAAACAGCTGAGGCAGGACCTGTCCTACAAATCTGGCCCGACCTGTCCGACATACCGGTTGAGGTATGCCCCCTAAATTTCACTTTGTCTTCCCGGCTGATGGTTTTCCGGGATCAAGGAGTTATCAATGATCCAGCTCGCGAACGATCCGAACGCCAGCCGCAACGGCCAGCGTTCCGGCCCGAACGACGGAAAGCCGTCGAATTCCGGGCTGCAGCCCGGTCGAAGCTCGCACGCCTGGCCTTTTCTGAGCCGGTATGCCGACCGGCCCACGCAGCAGCAGGACAAGCACAAACCCACCGCGAACGACAGCGGCAGCTGATCGACGCCAACGAAAGAACATGATGCCCAAGGAATTCAAGTCACCCAATCGCCAGGCGGACACGCCCCGCGACAAGCCGCGCACCGAGCGCACCGAACATGCCAACCTTGATCGTCCGGGCGCGCAGGCGCATCCGGTCGCACGCGGCTGGACGCATCTGTCCGATCCGAACTTGGCTTGGCGCATCCGCTAAGCCCTGGTACCACCGAAGGTGGTCAAAAGCGGCCCTGCAGGGGCCGCTTTTTTTTGCTTCGCCGCAGCTGCCATTGCAGCCCGACAAAGGGTTTCATCTGGACGGGCGCATGGCCGCGAAATCAATTGCATTCGGCAGGCATCGGGGGCATAGTGATTTGACCCCCCAAGAATCCAAGTTCGCCGGCCGCCCAGCCACAGGGCGGCCCTTTCAACCCGAGCAACAGGAGCCAATCCATGAACCTGACGATCAGCGGTCACCATCTCGAAGTCACCCCGGCACTTCGGAATTACGTAACGACCAAGCTTGATCGGATCACCCGGCACTTTGACCAGGTCGTCGACATCAAGGTGCTGCTCACCGTGGAAAAGCAAAAGGAAAAAGAACGACGACAGCGCGCCGAATGCATGATTCACGTCAAGGGCAACGACATGTTCGCGGAAAGTTCTCATCACGACCTGTACGCCGCCCTCGATGAGCTGGTCGACAAGCTCGACCGGCAGGTCGGCAGGCACAAGACCCGCCTGCAGGACCATCACCACGACGCACCGAAGCGGGTGATGTAGGGCACAGAGGATCAGGAGGCGCCGATGGCGCCTCTTGCTTTTTGGGAGCCGGTTTCATTGTGGCGTAGACGCAATGGTCTCTTGGGCGTTTTGTTGCAGTGCACCGCGCCGGATGCATAATCGTTAACCCCATCCATGAACCGTCTCGCGTCCATCCTGCCGCCCGCGCAAGTGCTCGTGGGAGTCGATGCCACCAGCAAGAAACGTGCTTTTGAAGAAGCAGGGTTGCTGTTCGAAAACCTCCACGGCCTTTCCCGCGCCCTGATCACCGACAGCCTGTTCGCGCGCGAGCGCCTCGGCTCCACCGGCCTGGGGCATGGCGTCGCGATTCCGCATGGACGCATCAAGGGACTAAAGGCGCCGATGGCGGCCCTGTTCCAGCTGGCACAGCCGATCGGCTTCGACGCCCCCGACGAGCAACCAGTCGGGCTGCTGATATTTCTGCTGGTGCCGGAAGCGGCCACTCAGAAGCACCTGGAAATCCTCTCCGAGATTGCCGAACTCCTGAGCGACGCGCCCCTGCGCGAGAAGATCAAGACCAGCCCGGATGCACCGGCGCTGCATCACTTGATCGCCACCTGGCAGTCGGCGCAGCCAGCGTGAATATGAGCCCGTCGGCGCTGGAGTCGCACTCCGGATGAAACCTACTGTCGTCAGCGCCGACGTCCTGTTCGAAGACCACCGGGCCCAACTCAAGTGGGAATGGGTCGCCGGCCTTGGCGCGTCGGAACGGCGCTTCGACGAGATCGCGGTGCGCGCCGCGCGCTCGGGCGCCGACCTGGTGGGCTACCTCAATTACATCCACCCGTACCGGGTGCAGATTCTCGGCGAGCGTGAGATCGCCTATCTCACCAACAACACGGCGGCCGACTGCGCCAGGCGCATTTCACGGATCGTGACGCTCGAGCCGCCGGTGCTGGTGCTCACCGACAACCAGACGGCGCCGGACGAACTGATGTCGATCTGCGAGCGCGCGCAGATCCCGATGTTCGCGACGCGGGAACCCTCGGCGTTCGTGATCGACGTCCTGCGCGCCTACCTGTCCAAGCATTTCGCCGAGCGCACTTCGATGCACGGCGTGTTCATGGACATCCTCGGGCTCGGCGTGATGATCACCGGCGAATCGGGGCTGGGCAAAAGCGAGTTGGGGCTGGAATTGATCTCGCGCGGCAACGGCCTGGTGGCCGACGACGCGGTGGACCTGTACCGCATCAACCAGACCACGATCGAGGGGCGTTGCCCGGAGCTGCTGCAGAACCTGCTGGAGGTGCGCGGCATCGGTTTGCTGGACATCCGCGGCATCTTCGGCGAGACCGCGGTGCGCCGCAAGATGCGCCTCAAGCTCATCGTTCACCTGGTGCGGCGCGAGACGCTCGAGCGCGAGTACGAGCGGCTGCCCTATGAGCCGCTGACGCAGGACGTGTTGGGTGTTCCGGTGCGCAAAGCCGTGATCCAGGTCGTTGCCGGCCGTAACATCGCCGTGCTGGTGGAGGCGGCGGTGCGCAACACCATCCTGCAACTGCGCGGTGTGGATACCTACCAGGAGTTCGTCGAGCGCCACCGGCGCGCGATGGAGCAGGACAAATGACCGCCTAGTTGCGGTGCCCGTTCGGCGAGTGGCCGGCGAAGTGCCCGATCGGGTGCTCGGGCCGGTTCGGGCAGGGCTCCTTGGTGCAGTGCGCGTACAGGCTCAGCGCGTGGTCGGCGATCGCAAAACCCTTGGCCTTCGCCACCGCGTGCTGGCGCTTCTCGATCTCGGCGTCGTAGAACTCCTCGACCCGTCCGCAGTCCAGGCAGACCATGTGGTCATGGTGGGTGCCCTCATTGAGTTCATAAACGGCCTTGCCGCTTTCGAAGTGGCTGCGGCTCAAGATGCCGGCCTGCTCGAACTGCGTGAGCACCCGGTAGACCGTGGCCAGGCCGATGTCCGAGCGTTCCTCGAGCAACATCCGGAACACATCTTCGGCCGTCATGTGCCGCTGCGTGCCGCGCTGGAAAACATCCAGGATCTTCAAGCGAGGCAGGGTGGCTTTCAGGCCGGTACTCTTGAGTTCGTCGATGTTGGCCATGATGCTCCCCGCGGGTTGCCCGGCGGGGCTGCCGCTACAATCGCCCGATCATATCGCTACCAGTTTGCCCATGCCCGTAACTCTCCCACGCGCATCGCGCCTCCTCCTGGCGGTCGCTGCCTGCCTGGCGATCGCGGGGTGCGGCAGCTTCGACGGCGCGACCCGCCGTGTTGCCGACTCGATCACGCCGTACAAGGTCGAGGTGGTCCAGGGCAACTTCGTTTCCAAGGAGCAGGTGCAGGCGCTCAAGCCCGGCATCAGCCGCCAGCAGGTGCGCGACGTCCTGGGCACGCCGCTGGTCGCCAGCGTTTTCCATTCCGATCGCTGGGACTACATCTTCACGTTGAAGCGCAACGGCGTGCAGGAGCAGGCGCGCCGGCTCACCCTCTATTTCAAGGGCGACACGCTGGAGCGCTTCGATGGCGACGAGATGCCGAGCGAAGCCGAATTCGTGGCCACCCTCGACAACAAGCGCAAGAACGCCAAGGTGCCGGTGCTCGAGGCCAGTGAAGAGAGCCTGAACAAGGCGTCCACCGCAGCGCCGGCCGGCGCGGCTGCGACGCCCACGCCGGCGGCGCCCGAGACGCCGCCCCCGACCACGAGCTATCCCCCGCTCGAAACGCCCGCGCGCTGACAAGCCCATGGCAGCTGCACGGCAAGCCCCGGTGCACAAGGTAGCGGTCGCTGGTGCCAGCGGACGCATGGGGCACATGCTGATCGAGGCGATTCGCGGCTCGGGTGACTGCGAGCTGGCCGGCGCCCTCGACGTCGCCTCCAGCCTGGCCATCGGCAACGACGCCGCCGCGTTCCTCGGCCACGCCAGCGGCGTGCCGGTGGTGGCCGACCTGCGCGCGGGGCTGGCTCATTCCGAAGTGCTGATCGATTTCACCCGGCCCGAAGGAACGCTGGCGCACCTGAAGGTTTGCCGCGAACTCGGCGTGAACGTCGTGATCGGCACCACGGGCTTCGGTGAAGGCCAGAAGGAAAAAATCGCCGACGCGGCGCGAGACATCGCGATCGTGATGGCGCCCAACATGAGCGTCGGTGTGAACGTGACGCTGAAGCTGATCGAGATGGCGACCAAGGCGCTGGCCAGCGGCTACGACATCGAAGTGATCGAAACCCATCACCGGCACAAGGTGGATGCCCCGTCGGGCACCGCATTGAAGATGGGCGAAGTGATTGCGCAAGCGCTCGGCCGCGACTTGAAGAAGTGCGGCGTTTTCGCTCGGGTGGGCCAGACCGGCGAGCGCGATGCATCCAGCATCGGCTTTTCCTCGATCCGTGGCGGCGACGTGGTTGGGGATCACACCGTGCTGTTCGCCGGCACCGGCGAGCGGATCGAAATCACGCACAAGGCCGGCAGCCGCGCCACTTACGCGGAGGGCAGCCTGCGCGCCGTGCGCTTCCTGGCGGGCAAGCGCAAGGGCCTCTTTGACATGTTCGATGTGCTCGAGCTGCGCTAGCATGCGGTCTGCATGAGCTTGATCGAATTGTTCAACCAGGGCGACGCGGTCACCCGCCTGGTCGCCGCGCTGCTGCTGGCCATGTCCGTGGCCAGCTGGGTGGTCATCCTGTGGAAGGCCTGGCTGCTGCGGCGGGCCTCGCGCGACGTCGGCCGCAGCACCGCGGCCTTCTGGCAGTCACCGTCGATCGGCGAAGCGCGCGACAAGGTCGGCGCGTTCGACCGCGAAGCGCTGGTGCTGCCCCTCATCGCCGCCACCCAGGTGGACGCGGCGGGCTCGCTCGCCGGCTCCGGGGATCGCTCGCAGCAACTCACACGGGTTCTGCGCGACGCCTTGCACCGCGTGCTCGACAAGCTGCAATTCGGCCAGGTGCTGCTCGCCACGGTGGGTTCCACCGCTCCTTTTGTCGGCTTGCTGGGCACCGTGGTGGGCATCTATCACGCACTCACCGGCATCGCCGCAGCCGGCCAGATCACCATCGACCGGGTTGCCGGTCCGGTCGGCGAAGCGCTGATCATGACCGCGGCCGGCCTGGCCGTGGCGATTCCCGCGGTGCTGGGCTACAACGTCTTCGGCCGCGTGATCGGCCGTATCGAGGCCGACCTGGAAGGTTTCGCGCGCGACCTGCGCGAGCTCCTTGCGCAGGGCGGCCGGGGCTGACATGGCGTTTGGTCGGCTCGAACGGACCCCCGGGCCGCAGCCCATGAGCGAGATCAATGTCACGCCGCTGGTGGACGTGATGCTGGTGCTGGTGGTGATCTTCATCATCACCGCGCCGCTGCTGGCCAGCTCGATTCGCCTGGACCTGCCTCGCACCGAAGGCGCCAAGCCCAACGAC
>JAQGMT010000166.1 GCA_028292185.1 Ramlibacter sp.
GCGCGAGTACCAGGCCGGGCGCACGCCCAACCCCGACGTCCTGTGCAACGCCGAGATCAAGTTCAAGGCCTTTCTCGACCACGCAATGCGCCTGGGGGCCGACAAGATCGCGACCGGACATTACGCGCGGGTGCGCGAAGTGAGGTCGCAAGACGCCCCTGCCGGCCATTTCGAACTGCTCAAGGGCCTGGACGGCACGAAAGATCAGAGCTACTTCCTGCACCGCCTGAACCAGGCGCAGTTGTCCAAGACGATGTTCCCGATCGGCGAGCTGCGCAAGACCGAGGTCCGGCGCATGGCGCAGGAAATCGGCCTGCCCAACGCCGCCAAGAAAGACTCCACCGGGATCTGCTTCATCGGCGAGCGGCCGTTTCGCGACTTCCTCAATCGCTACATCAGCAAGGAACCGGGCCCGATCAAGGATGAGCGGGGCCGGGTGCTCGGTCAGCACCAGGGCTTGTCGTTCTACACACTCGGCCAGCGCCAGGGGCTGGGCATCGGCGGTGTCAAGGAAAAGGGCGCTCAACGCGGCGGCGGCGAACATGCGCCGTGGTTCGTCGCGCGCAAGGACATCGCGAAGAACACGCTCTGGGTCGTACAAGGACACGAGCACGCCTGGTTGCAGTCGCCCGCGCTCGAGGCCGATGATGCGAGTTGGGTCTCGGGCGCCGCACCGGCGCCGGGGCGGTATGCGTCCAAGACCCGTTACCGCCAGGCCGATGCCGCGTGCACGCTCAGTGCTGCGCCGGAGGGAAAATTCCACCTCGACTTTGCGCAGCCGCAGTGGGCGGTGACGCCGGGCCAGTCCGCCGTCTTGTACGACGGTGAGGTTTGCCTCGGCGGCGGGGTGATCAGCGCCTAGGCGGCGGCGCCGATTGTTCTCGTTGCAGGAAAAGCCCGTCTAGAACGGAATGTCGTCGTCCATGTCGTCGAAGCCGGTGGACGGCTTGGCGGCAGGCTTGCCGGCCGACGGCGCACTGGCGCGCGACGCAGGCGCGGGCGGACGGCGCGGCGCTCCGCCGCCCCCACCACCACCGGCGTCGTCGTCGGCGCCCGGGCCGCCCATGCCTTCACGGCTGCCCAGCAACTGCATTTCGGTGGCGATGATGTCGCAGGTGTTCTGCTCGACGCCGTCCTTGTTGGTGAACTTGCCGTACTTCAGGCGCCCTTCGATGTAGATGGGCCGGCCCTTCTTCACATATTCGCCGGCGATTTCGGCCAGCCGGTCGAAGAAGGTGACGCGGTGCCATTGCGTCTCTTCGGTGGTCTCACCGGTGTTCTTGTCCTTGCGCTTGCTCGAAGTGGCGACGCTCACGTTGGCGACGGCCTGGCCGGATGGCAAATAGCGGATCTCGGGGTCGCGGCCGCAGTTGCCGACCAGGATGACTTTGTTGACGGATGCCATTGAATTCCTCCGGTAATTGGAACGATTATGTCGCCTGGGCCTCGTCGGCCAAGGCCTCATTGGCCGACCGGCGGGGCGCGGGCGCGCGCATCGGCCATGCCACGGCGAGCCAGACCAACATCAAACCGGCACAAGCGGCGAACACGCCTGTCACACCAACGTTCTTGGCCAGCCAGCCGCCGACCGCGCCGCCTGCGAACAAACCCAGGGATTGCAGCGTGTTGTAGACCCCGAGCGCGGCGCCACGGGCGTGCGGCGGCGCCATGCGGGAGACCATGCTGGGCTGGCTGGCTTCCAGCACGTTGAAGCCGCAGAAAAATACGAACAGCAAGGCCGCCAGCACAGCGATGGTCGGCCGTCCGGCCGACAGCAGCAGGCCCACCTGGACCAATCCGACCATGGCCACTGCCGCAAGGAACACCGCCCGCAGGTAGCCGCGCCGCTCCAGGGGGAACAGCGTCAGGCCCATCACCACGAACGACGCGAGCACCGTGGGCAGGTACACGTACCAATGCTGTGCCTTGGACAGGCCCGCTTCCACCAGCAATGCAGGGATGGCCATCCACATCGCCAATTGCACGGCGTGCAGCACGAACACGCCCACGTTGAGCCGGAACAGGCCGGCATGGCCAAGCACTTCCGAGAGTTTGCCGCGCGGCACGTTCTTGTGCTGCAGCGGCTCGGGCGGAGTCCACCACGCGATCACCGCGATGCAAACCAGCGCCAAGCCGCCCGTCACCCAGAACAGGCCGCCCAGGCCGATCCGTGCCACCAGCAGCGGCGCGACGACGAGCGACAGCGCGAACATCAGCCCGATGCTGGCGCCGACCATGGCCATCGCTTTGGTGCGCACCTCGTCGCGGGTCTGGTCCGCGAGCAGCGCCGTGACGGCCGCCGAAACGGCGCCTGCGCCTTGCAAGGACCGCCCGACCAGGAGCCAGGGCAGGCTTCCTGCCACCGCAGCGACGAAGCTGCCCGCCGCGAACACCAACAGGCCGAAGATGATCACGCGCTTGCGGCCGAGCCGGTCGGACGCTAGGCCGAACGGAATTTGCAGGATGCCCTGGGTGAGGCCGTAGATGCCCATGGCCAGGCCGACCAGCGCGGCGTCGTTGCCGCCGGGGTAGTTCGCGGCTTCCAGCGCGAACACCGGAAGCACCAGGAACAGCCCCAGCATGCGGGCGGCGAAGACGGCAGCGAGCGAGCCGCTGGCGCGGCGCTCGAGGGCAGTCATGCGGGAGGGATCGGCAGAGGGAGCAGAGTTCACGAATCGGACGCGGCCAATGCGCGGGCGAAAGTGCCCGGCAAGACGCCGATTGTCCTGCATGCGCGAACCCGGCCGTGCACGAGCCTGCCCGGCGCGGCCGGACCGCCGGGCAGCTCGTGGTTGCGCTTACTGCTTCACGATGCCGGCCGCGAACCAGCGGGTCCCGGCGGCGGTGAGGCTGCCATTCAGGATCAGCAGCACGGGGGTATTGCAGATTGCGGGGGGTGTGGGAACCAGCGAGCCCTTGATCCTGAAATCGCCGTTGGCCTCGAGCGGCACGACGTCGGAGTCGGACGGGACGCCCGCGCATATCAACCGTGCGCGCACGCTTTGACCGCCGTTGGTCCCGATGCCGTTGCCGCCCGCCAGCAGGAGCCCGCGGCCGTCGACTTTTATTCCCCCGTCGGTGCTCACGTCCGCGCTCAGGCTGGAAATCACCCAGGGCTGGCCGCCCGGCGGTACTTCCTGCACCACGTTGGCCGTTGCAACCGAGCTCACCGGAATCTCGCCGATCCCGCCTTCGAAACGAACCAGCGGCTCGGCCGCCATTGCAGACAGGGGCGCGAGCGCAGCGAAACAGAGCAGGCAGCTTGACAGGGTCTTGTTCATCTTGATCTCCTGAGGTGATGGGTAGGAACACGCCTCGTGCGGCTCGGGGTAAGGACGAGCTGACCACAAGGTCCCAGCGGAGGCTGGTAGGCGCACGAACGCCTGCCGTGTCGAGGTATTCCTACACACCACGCAACAAAGTGCATCGACCCGCGCAGCGGCGCAAGCCGGGCACCCGCTGCGGGAGAGCCGCCGGGCTATCATGTCCGGTTCCCCTTTGCGCACCGCCTTGAACTCCTCAACCGACCGCCTACATCTGCAAGACAGCGACAGGGACAGCGGCAAGTACCTGGCCGCGGCCCTGGCCCAACGGATCAGCATCCGCGGGGCGCGCACCCACAACCTCAAGAACATCGACCTCGACATTCCGCGCAACCAGCTCGTCGTGATCACCGGCCTGTCGGGTTCGGGCAAGTCGTCGCTGGCCTTCGATACCTTGTACGCGGAAGGCCAGCGCCGCTATGTGGAGAGCCTGTCGGCTTACGCGCGCCAGTTCCTGCAGTTGATGGACAAGCCGGACGTCGACATGATCGAAGGACTGTCGCCCGCGATCTCGATCGAACAGAAGGCGACCTCGCACAATCCGCGGTCCACGGTCGGCACCGTGACCGAAATCCACGATTACCTGCGCCTGCTGTTCGCGCGTGCGGGCACGCCGTATTGCCCGTTCCACGACGTCCCCTTGCAAGCGCAGACGGTTTCGCAGATGGTGGACGCCGTGCTGGCGATGCCGCAGGACTCGCGCCTCATGATCCTCGCGCCGGTTGCGCGCGAGAAGAAAGGCGAGTTCGTGGACGTGTTCGCCGAAATGCAGTCGCGCGGCTACGTGCGCTTCCGGGTTGATGGCAAGCCTTACGAATTCGACGCGCTGCCCAAACTGAAGAAGACGGAGAAGCACGACATCGATGTGGTGATCGACCGGCTGAAGGTGCGCGCCGAGGTACAGCAGCGGCTGGCCGAGAGCTTCGAGGCGGCGCTGCGTCTGGCTGACGGCCGCGCGATCGCGGTGGAAATGGACGCCCCCAAGGCCGACGGCGCCGAGGCCAAACCGGCCGGCGAACACTGGTTCAACGCGAAGTTCGCCTGTCCGATCTGCAATTACTCGATCAGCGAACTCGAGCCGCGCCTGTTCTCCTTCAATTCGCCGGTGGGCGCCTGTCCCAGCTGCGACGGCCTGGGGCACATGGAGTTTTTCGATCCGGCGCGGGTCGTCGGCTTTCCCACCTTGTCGCTGGCCAGCGGCGCGATCAAGGGCTGGGACCGGCGCAACAGCTATTACTTCGCCCTGATCGAGAGCCTGGCCAAGCACTACCACTTCGATGTGGACATGCCGTTCGAGGAACTGCCCGAGACGGCGCGGCAAGCCGTGCTGCACGGTTCCGGCGATGAAGAGATTCGCTTCAGCTACACCGTGGAGTCGGGCAGCGCGGCCGGCCGCAAGACCACCAAGAAGCACCCGTTCGAAGGAATCATCCCCAACATGGAGCGGCGCTACCGCGAGACCGACTCCGTGGCCGTGCGCGAGGAGCTGGCCCGCTTGCGCAGTGTGCAGCCCTGTCCGGAATGCCACGGCACGCGGCTGCGCAGCGAGGCGCGTCACGTGAAGCTGGGCGAAGGCGAGCAGGCCCGAGCGATTTTCCAGATCGGCCATGCCACGCTGCGCGAGAGCTTCGAATATTTCACGACGCTGAACCTGCGAGGCGCGAAGGCCGAGATCGCCGACAAGGTGGTCCGCGAAATCAGCCTGCGCCTGAAGTTCCTCAACGACGTGGGCCTGAACTACCTCAGCCTCGATCGCAGCGCCGAAACCCTGTCCGGCGGCGAGTCGCAACGCATCCGCCTGGCGTCGCAGATCGGCTCCGGCCTGACGGGGGTGATGTATGTGCTGGACGAGCCGAGCATCGGCCTGCACCAGCGCGACAACGACCGGCTGATCGGCACCTTGCGCCATCTGCGCGACATCGGCAACAGCGTGATCGTGGTGGAACACGACGAGGACATGATCCG
>JAQGMT010000171.1 GCA_028292185.1 Ramlibacter sp.
CGATGCTCCGCCAGCAGCAGCGCGAGCACGGCCATGTACAGGTGGCCTTCCACGAAATCCATCAACAGCGAGTTGAAAATGCAACCCGTGGCAAAGGCCAGCGCCGCACCGGTCAACATGCCGGCCACCGGAGCACGGGCTCGCACGGCCGCTCGCAGCGGCAGGCACAACCACACGAGGAACAGGCAAAGCGCCGCCACGCCGCCGCCGATCAGCTGCATCAGGTATTCGTCGTGCGGGTTGCTGGTGCTCACCCAATGGGACGGGTCGTCGATCACCGCCGGCTCTGCGTCGTAACGCGCTCGGGCCGCCTGCTCGTGGACCTGGGAGTAATTGGCGAAACCGGCGCCGGAGAGCGCGTACCGCCGCACCAGATCCATTCCCACCTGCATCATGTTGACGCGAATCGCGGTGGAACTGAGCGGTCCGGCCGAGGGAGCGGTTTGCGAGGCGGCGAGTGTCTCCTGCAGCCTGCTGCCCACGGCGCCCGAAGCCATCGCCAGCACCATCACCAGCAGCGGCGCCGCGACCAGCGCGGCCCAGCGCCAGCGCCGAGGGCTCAGCCACCAGGCCGCGCAGGACGCCAGTATCACCAGCACCACGTGGCCGGTCCGTGCGTTGACGGCGAACAGCGCCGTCGCGGCCAGGAAAACGGCGAGCGCGCGCCCCGGCCAGCGGCGCGGGCGGCTCTCTGCCTGCGTCAGCGCGAGGAAGGCGCAAAGCGCCAGGCCAAAGCCGACGGAGATCCTGCGGCGGTCCAGCACGGCGGCCAGCGGCGGCAGCAGCAGCGCGGCCCACTGGGCGATCGCAATCAGGGTCACGCCCACGAACAGCGCCCGCAGGAACACGCGCCGGCAGCGGGCGTCCTGCAGCAGCGCAAAGAGCATCGGTGCCAGCAGCAGTTCCTGGTAATGATTGATGGCGTGGAGCGCAGGCATATGGGCGCCGCTGATCCAAAGCGTATGGACCGCGATGTACGCCAGCAGCACCAGGCCCGCCGCCATG
This sequence comes from Ramlibacter sp., assembly GCA_028292185.1. GTDB lineage: Bacteria > Pseudomonadota > Gammaproteobacteria > Burkholderiales > Burkholderiaceae_C > Ramlibacter. The sequence goes on from JAQGMT010000171.1 coordinate 1,006, forward strand.
GTCGGCTCGCTCCAGGGACGGGCGTCGAGAATCCAGCGCGGACGCGCCAGCGCGAGCAGCACCAGGGCGGCCATCGAAATCGACACACCGGAAGTCGAGAAGGGCAGGAAGAAGCCGAGCGTGGTAAACGCGGTGCCCGCCATCAGCTGCCAGCGCGACAAGGGTGCTGCGCCGCGCCGGGCAATGTCCGCGGGAGCTGGCGGCGGCGTCATGTCGTTCCAAACTGCAGCGCGTGCAGGCGCGCGTACAAGCCCGCGCGCGCCAGCAGTTCGCCATGCGTGCCGCTTTCGGCAACCCGGCCCTGCTCGAGCACCACCACCTTGTCGGCATGCTCGATGGTGGAGAGCCGGTGCGCGATGATCAGTGTGGTGCGGCCCGCCATCAAGCGCTGCAACGCTTCCTGCACCTGCCGCTCGGAGGCGGTGTCCAGCGCCGAGGTCGCCTCGTCCAGGATCAGCACCGGCGCATCCTTGTAGAGCGCTCGCGCGATCGCCAGCCGCTGGCGCTGGCCGCCGGAAAGCGTCACGGCGTTGTGGCCGACCACGGTGGCGAGACCGTCCGGCAGGGACGCGACAAGTTCTTCCAGGTTGGCTGCGGCCACGCAGCGGGCCAGTCGCGCCTTGTTGGGGGCGGCGCCCAGGGCCACGTTGGCGGCCAGGGTGTCGTTGAACATCACCACGTCCTGGCTCACCAGCGCGAACTGCCGCCGCAGCGCGTCCAGCCGCCATTGCGCGACATCATGTCCATCCAGCAGCACGCCGCCCTCCGAAGGCAGCACGAAGCGCGGCAGCAGGTTGGCCAAGGTGGTCTTGCCCGAGCCCGAGGGGCCCACCAGCGCGATGATTTGCCCCGGTTCGATCGTCAGGTCGACGCCATCGAGCGCGGGCGGCACGTCATCCCGGTAGCGCACCCGCACATGCTTGAACTCGATGCGGCCTTGCGCGCGTTCCAGCGCGTAGGTGCCGCCGGACTCGGGCGGGGTGTTGTGCACCAGGTCGCGCGCGCGCTGCACTGCCGCCAAGCCGCGCGAGATCGGGTTTGCCACTTCGGACAGGCGCTTGATCGGCGCGATCAGCATCAGCATCGCCGTGATGAAGGAGGCGAAGGCGCCGACGGTGAAGCCCGCGTTCCTTTGCCACAGCGCCATGCAGATCACCGTGGACAGCGCCGCCGCGGCGAGCAGGTGGGTCAGCGGCGTGATCGAGGCCGAGGCAACGGCCGTCTTCATCGCCAGGCGGCGCAGCGCCGAGCTGAGTTGGTGGAACCGGCCCGCCTGCGCGGTTTGCGCGCCGTGCAAGCGCACCACCCGCGCCGCCAGCACGTTTTCCTCGACCACATAGGCGAGGTCGTTGGTGGCGGTCTGCGTGGTGCGGGCGATCCGGTACAGCCGGCGCGACACGGTGCGGATCAGGAGGGCCACACCGGGCACGATCACGAACACGATCAGCGTCAGTTGCCAGTTGAGGAACACCAGGTAGCCGAGCAGCGCCAGCAGCGCGACGCTGTCCTTGAGCAGTCCGAGCACGGCGTTGACCAGCAAGGTCGCGCCGTTCTGCACTTCGAAGACGACGGTGTTCGACAAGGCCGTCGCGTTCTGCTCCTGGAACAGCGCCAGCCGCGCATCCAGCAGCCGCGAAAACATGTCGCGCCGCAAGGCCAGCAGGCCGTCCTGCGTGATCTTGGCCAGGGCGATGTCGGCCAGGAAACCGGCGAAGCCGCGCACCGTGAACAGCAGCAGCAGGGCGGCCGGCACCATCCAGAGCGCGATGCCGCCCGGCTTGAAGCCGCGATCCAGCAGGGGTTTGATCAGCGCCGGCAGCAGCGGCTCGGTGGCGGAGGCGACGATGGTCGCGACGACCGCCGCCGCCCAGGCGCCGCGCGCCTTGCCGAAATAGCCCGCGAGCCAGCGCAGCGCGGTGGTGTCAAAGCGGATCATGCGGGCCGTGCTGCGACGCCCGACGCACAACCTTTGTCCATGAATGAGGGTGCAATAATCAGCCGATCGATCGAATGGAGGGATTATGCCGTGCGGGCGGCTGCGGCTCCCGCGCCAGCGGCACGCGCCATGACCAGCCAACTGAGCATCATCATCGTCGCCAGGAACGAGGCCATCAACATCGCCGAGTGCGTGCGATCGGCCCGCTTCGCCGAGCAGGTGATCGTGCTGGACTCCGGCAGCACCGACGGCACGGCCGATCTGGCGCGCGCCGAAGGCGCGCAGGTGCAGGTCACCGATTGGCCCGGTTACGGGCCGCAGGTCAACCGTGGAATCGACATGGCCGGCGGCGACTGGATCTTTTCTCTGGATGCCGACGAGCGGATCAGCCCCGAGCTGGCCGCGGAAATCCGGATCGCGATCGAGCGCGCCGACGTCAATGGCTTTCGCGTTCCGCGCACCTCGATGTATTGCGGCCACTTCATCCGGCACAGCGGCTGGAGTCCCGACTACACATGGCGCCTGGTGCGGCGCGGCAAGGGGCGCTTCACCGAGCACTTCCTGCACGCCCACCTGCAAGTCGAAGGCGCCACGGGCACATTGAAGCAGCCGATCGTTCACTACAGCTATCGCACGCTGGAAGACGTGCTGGAAAAACTCAATCGCTACTCCAGCGCCAACGCGCGCGACATGACCACCGCCGGCCGCACTGGCTCGCTCGGGCGGGCCGTCGCGCACGGACTGTGGGCGTTCATTCGCACCTATGTGCTGCGCCTGGGATTTCTCGATGGCCGCTGGGGCTTCATGCTGGCGGTCTCCAATGCCGAGGGCACGTATTACCGCTACCTCAAGCTGTGGCTGGCGCAGCAGGGCGCGGCGCCGGGGCTGTCCTCGCCACCATGAAGCTGGGCTTCGTCGTCCTCACCTACAACCGTCCGAACGCCTTGCTTGCGGTATTGCATGCGCTCGCGCCCCAGTGTCCGCCCGATGCGGTGGTGGTCATCGCCGACGACGGCTCCCGGCCTGACAGCGTGGCAGCGCTGCGTTCAGGGCTGCCCGCGTTTGCCTGCCGCGCAAGGCACGTCTGGCATCCCGATGTCGGATTCACGGCCGCCAGGGCGCGCAATCTCGGCGCGCTGCACGCGCAAGCCGACTACCTGGTGTTCCTGGACGGCGACTGCTTGCCGGGTTCGGGATTCGTCGATCACCATCGGCGGCTTGCACAAGCGGGGCACTTCGTCAACGGCAGCCGGGTGTTGCTCAGCGCCGCCCTGACCAACCGGGTCTTGCGTGGTGAAGTCCAGTTGGCCGGATTGAGCGCCGTGGAGTGGCTGCGCCTGCGCCTCGCGGGAGACGTTAACAAACTGACGCATCTTCTTTACTGGCCGGCGGTACCGGGCCGTGTACAAGAGCACTTCCGTTGGAACGGGATCCGCAGCTGCAACTTTGGGGTCTGGTATCGTGACCTGCAAACGGTCAACGGCTTTGACGAGAGCTTCAACGGCTGGGGCCACGAGGACGCCGACCTGGTGCTGCGACTGCATCACCAGGGCTTGCGGCGCAAGAATGGCCACCTGGCCACCGAGGTGTACCACCTGTGGCACCCGGAGAACAGCCGGTCGGCCGAGGACGCGAATCGCGAGAAGGTGCGCAGGCGCATGAACTCGGGAATCACGCGCGCCGACATCGGTTTGGCCGAGGCGCTGGGGTATTCCACGACGGTGGTGACTGAACTCAACTGACGATGAAGAGACTAAACAGCATGAACCAAGGCGCAATGTGGCGACGGCGTGAGATGGTGGCGCTCCTGGGCGCGGCGGCGGTGCCGGCCTGGGCGCAGTTCCGGGTCGAGGTGACCGGCGTGGGCTTGACCCAGTTGCCGATCGCGATCGCGCCATTTCGCGGCGAGGCCCAGGCGCCGCAAAAGATCGCGGCCATCGTGCAGGCGGACCTCGAACGCAGCGGACAGTTCCGTGCCATCGATGCGGCGGGCGCCGCACTCGATGAGAGCAGCCGCCCCGACGTCACGCCGTGGCGCCAGAAAGGCGCCGATTCCCTGTCGGTGGGCAGCGTCGTGCGTTTGGCCGACGGCCGCTGGGACGTGCGCTTCCGGCTCTGGGACGTGGTGCGTGGCCAGGACCTCGGGGGCCAGAGCTACGCGGTGGTGGTCGGCGACCTGCGCCTGGCGGCCCACCGCATCGCCGACTTCATCTACGAAAAGCTCACCGGCGAAAAAGGCGTGTTCTCCACGCGCATCGCGTACGTCACCAAGGCCGGCAACCGCTACAACCTGTGGGTGGCCGACTCCGATGGCGAAAACGCCCAATCGGCCTTGGCCAGTGGCGAGCCGATCATCTCCCCGGCCTGGTCCGGGAACGGAACCCAGCTGGCTTATGTGTCCTTCGAATCGCGCAAACCGGTCGTGTATGTGCACGAGGTGGGCACCGGCAAGCGGCGCCTGGTCGCCAACTTCCGCGGCTCCAACAGCGCGCCCGCCTGGTCGCCCGACGGCCGCACGCTGGCCGTCACGCTCAGCCGCGACGGCGGCTCGCAGCTCTACACCATCAGTTCGAACGGGGGCGAACCGCGGCGCTTGACCCAATCCGCCGGCATCGACACCGAGCCGGTGTACGCGCCTGACGGCCGCAGTATCTATTTCGTCAGCGACCGGGGTGGCGCGCCACAGGTCTATCGCATGCCGGCTGGCGGCGGCAACCCGGAGCGCGTCACGTTTACCGGAACTTACAACATCTCGCCCGCGATCAGCCCGGACGGCCGCTGGCTGGCCTACATCTCGCGAATCAACGGCGCTTTCAAGCTGCAGGTCATGGAGCTCGGCAGTAGCGCCGTGACTTCCATCACGGACACCACCGCTGATGAAAGCCCGAGTTTTGCGCCGAACGGCCGCCTCATCGTCTACGCGACGCGGCAAAATGGGCGTGAGGCGCTGATGACGACCACGCTCGACGGCAAAATCAAGGCCCGTCTGGCGGGCCAGGGCGGCGACATCCGCGAACCGGACTGGGGTCCGTTCCAGAAATGAATCAACTTAGGAGTTATTTGATGTTCAAAGGGGTATTCGCGGCGTTCGCCGTGGCCGTGGCGCTGGTCGCTTGCTCGAGCGTGCCGCTCAGTGATGTCCCGGTGGAGGACAAGGGCGCCAGCAGCGTTGGCCAGCAGCCGGGCGGCCCGGGCACTGGCGCGCAAAGCGGCGTCGCACCCGTGGTCACCGATACCGCGGCGGGCAGCGTCGCCGGACCCGCGAACGTTTCGCGCCTGATTTATTTCGACTACGACAGCTACGAAATCAAGCCCGAGTTCCAGACGCTGATCGAATCCCATGCGCGCTTCATGAAAGCGAACGCCGACCGCCGGCTGGCCATCGAAGGCCACACCGACGAACGCGGCGGGCGTGAATACAACCTGGCGCTCGGCCAGCGCCGCGCCGAAGCGGTGCGCCGCGCGCTGGTGTTGCTGGGCGTGGCCGACAACCGGCTCGAAGCGGTGAGCTTCGGCAAGGAAAAGCCGGCGGACCCCGGCAGCGACGAGACGGCCTTCGCCAAGAATCGCCGCGCTGAACTCGTGTATCGCCGATGAGCAGCCCCATCTTTCATCGTGGTTCCCCTTGGCGCCGCCTGGCTGCGGCGGTCCTCGCCGTGCTGTGCGTAGGCGCCTCTTCCATGGCCTCGGCCGCGCTGTTCGAAGACGACGAGGCACGTCGCGCGATCCTCGAATTGCGCCAGCGTGTCGAGGCACAGCGGATCGCGGGCGAGCGTCAAAGCCAGGACCAACGACAGGACGCGGAGCAGCTGCGCCGCAGCCTGCTGGAGTTGCAGGCGCAGATCGAGTCGCTGCGGGGCGAGATCGCGCGCTTGAACGGCCAGAATGAGCAGGTCCTGCGCACGCTGGCCGACGTGCAGCGGCAGCAGAAGGACGTCGCGCAAGGCGTGGAAGAGCGCTTGCGCAAGGTGGAGCCGGGCAAGGTGTCGGTCGACGGGCGCGAGTTCATCGCCGATCCGAACGAGTCGCGCGAATTCGAGGCGGCGCTCGCCGTCTTCCGCAAGGGCGAGTTCCCGGCCGCGCAGGCGGCCTTCGCCGATTTCATCAAACGCTATCCCCAAAGCGGCTTCCGCCCGACCGCCTTGTTCTGGCTGGGCAATGCCCAGTATGCGAACCGCGACTACCGCGGCGCCATCGGAAACTTCCGCGCGCTGCTCACCGCTGCGCCGGATCATCCGCGGGCGCCTGAAGCAGTGTTGTCCATCGCCAATTGCCAGATTGAGCTGAAGGACAACCCCGGCGCGCGCCGCACCCTCGACGAGCTGGTGCGAACCTATCCGCAATCGGAGGCGGCGAGCGCCGCCAAGGAAAGGCTGGCCCGGCTGCGTTAGCGGCCACTGGGGGCGTGCAACCTAGAATCGGGCGATGATCTCGCCCGATTTTTCGTGACGCACCTCGACGAGGCTGCCGACCTGCAGCGCCGCTTCGGCGGGCTCGAGCGCCTCTACGGCGTAATGGGCGCGGCAGCCATTCGCAAGGCGCACGTCGCCGTGGTGGGCGTGGGGGGCGTGGGATCGTGGGCCGCCGAGGCCCTGGCGCGCAGCGGCGTCGGCGAGATCACGCTGATCGACCTCGACCACGTGGCCGAGTCCAACATCAATCGCCAGATCCATGCCCTCGCGGGCACCTTGGGGCAAGCCAAGGTGCAGGCCATGCGCGACCGCATCCTGCAGATCAATCCGGTGTGCGTGGTCCATGGCGTCGAGGAGTTCGTCGAGCCCGGCAATTGGCCGGCGCTGCTGCCCGACGGCGTGCATGCGGTGATCGACGCTTGCGACCAGGTCAAGGCCAAGCAGGCGATGGCGGCGTGGGCCTTGGCGACACGCATCTTGTTTGTGTCGGTTGGCGCCGCGGGTGGCAAGCGGCTGGCGCACAAGGTGGATATCGATGACCTGGCGAACACCACGCACGACCCGCTACTGGCGCAACTGCGCTACCGCTTGCGCAAATTGAATGGCGCCGCGCGCGAGGGTAAAAAGATCGGCATCACTTGCGTCTTCAGCCGCGAAGCCGTGGCGCCGCCCGATGCCTCCTGCGCGATCGAAGGCGATGGCTCGCTGAACTGCCATGGCTATGGATCCGTCGTCAGCGTGACGGCAACGTTCGGACATTGCGCTGCTGGATGGGTCCTCGACCGGCTGGCCAGCGGGAAGGGCTGAGGAAGCCCGATATAATCGCGGGCTTTGCTGCTGCAGCAAAGCGCTTGACCGAAAAGTGCAGTGGGACGTTAGCTCAGTTGGTAGAGCAGCGGACTTTTAATCCGTTGGTCGCAGGTTCGAATCCCGCACGTCCTACCAGTGAGAATCGAAGAGGCTGACCGTTTCCGGTCAGTCTCTTTTTCTTTGCGTAGGCACTATGTATGCGAACCGCATGTACTGGATAAAAAAGATCCGCTGGATGGGTGGACAGTGGGAACAATGTAGTACATAGTCCTGAACACCACAAACAACAAAGCCGGCTTTAGCCGGCTCGTTGTCCCCGTCATTGCTGACTAGGGGGTTGGATCATCGCTGATCGCGTCGCAAACAGATCATGCCATGCGCCTTTGGAGTGGGTGTCGGTGTTACCCCTTTGTCCAAAGCACCCGCACCGCCCCCGCACAAGATCGGCCGTGAAGCCGACAGTGGCCGCTTCATTCCCGTAAGTGAAGCGCAGCGCCGGCCAAAAACGACCGTCGTTCAGACGATCAGGCCGAATCCTCCGAAGAAGTAATCGGGGCTCGCCAGCCAGTGCGCTGACGCACTGGCTGGTGTTTCACGCACCCAACATCAAGGAGAACTCACATGCCAATGCCAGCTTTCGACAACATGAATTTTGCTGCGCAAATTCAAGCGATCGCCGAGACTCGCCTGCCGGCGGATTGGCTTTGCTGGCGTATGTCCTCACGCGAACGCCTCACGGCATATTGGTCGACTTGTCCAGACATTCCTTAGCTCTTGAAGCTGTCGGATGTGATGTCGACGCCGAGGCCGAATCCCTCCGGAACGCGAACTGTTCCGCCTTCGACTTTGCGCCAGTTGGACGGCGCCTTGTCCCAAAACCACTGATGAAACATGTGGTATTCGACTGAATGACAGTTCGGGATGCTGGCCGCGAGATGAAGGTCTGCCGCGAACAGCACCGCGCTCGACGAGCTGTGTAATGTGCAGGGACGGCCGGAGATGTATGCAAGTTTCGCGATGCTCAGGCTTTCGGAAATGCCACCGCACGCCGACGGGTCGAGTTCGATGTAGTGGATGCCATCTGTCGAGATGTAGCGCTGGAAGGTGTCTGCCCACGCCATCGTCTCGTTGCCGGTAATGGCGATAGGCGACTGCGCGGAAAGGCGTCGGTACCCATCGAAATCGTACGGCGGCAGCGGGCTTTCGATCCACTGGATGTCGTATTTCTCGATGGCGCGCGCAAAACGCACGGTCGTCGCAACATCCCACTCGTAATGAAAGTCGACCATCAAACGCGGGTCTGGACCCAGCGCCTCGCGAACCGCAGCGACTCTCTTGACGTCATCGGCGAAATTGGCGCCAACTTTCATTTTCACGGCGTTGAAACCCCGCTTGACGTAACCAGCCATTTCCACGCCGAGGTCGGCGGCGGATTTGTTCGGGGCATAAAGGCCGCCGCTTGCGTAGACGGGAACGCGGGGGTTGGACGCGCCCAGAAGTTTGTAAAGCGGCTGTTTCAGCTTCTTGCCGATCAGATCCCACATCGCCATCTCGCACGCGCTGACGGCAATGGCAGCGACCCCCAGGCGATTGCTCAAGTCTGCGGCACGGCGCACCTGCTCTACCACCCTGGTGTGTTCGAAGGCGCTCTTGCCGATCATGAGCGGCGCAATTTCCAGGTCAACCGTGTTCTTCAGTGCTGCGGAATTGCCGTAGGAGCACCACCCTTCGCCGACGCCTTGCAATCCGTCCTGAGTGTCGATGAAGACAAAGAAGAAAGTCTTCGTCGACCACTTCCTCCGGCTGTTGCTGGCCTCCGACTCGACTTTCATTTCGTACGGAAAGGCAGTCACGGACTTAATGATGATGTCGCCCATCGCGGCCGCCACCGTGCCATCCGGCGGCAGCTTCGCGGACGCCTTGTCTTTGTCTGCATCTCGCGCCTGCGCCTGAGAGGTCGACATCAGCAGGCCGAAGCCACCCGCGGCGGCTTCGCCGACAGCGCGCACGAAAGAGCGTCTTTGCATGGCTAAAACTTTCTTATGGAAATTGGGGGCGAACTGCCTCGAGCACCGATCGGAGCGTCATCCCTTGCGTTTGAATCGTGAGGTGCGAAAAGGCGTCAACGTTTCGATTTCGATCCCGCTCTCCATCCGCCATTGGAAGAATTGAACGGTCACGTCCTCGACGGTGAAGTCGACGATGAGGAAGCCATCCTGCTCTCTCGCCGCAAGGACTTCATCGACCTCCAGTTCCGCTGGCGTCGCGCCCGTCAGGCCTCGTTTCGCCGACGGAAAACCATTGGAGGCGGTGCCCAAAGGACCGGACAGGATGGCGATGACGGGATTGCGTCGCAGGCTGATGCCACTCGTCGCATGAATATGCGTTTCTCCTATTGCGTGAAGATCGCCGGATATGACCAGCGGCACACGCCCCGGCATTCCGGAGATGGATTGCAGGATCCGATCGTGTTGTTGTCGCCAACCCGATTGCCAATACGGCTTGGGCTTCCTCGTCGTCAGCTTGCCATTGACCTCCAGGTCCGCGTACCACTCGCCCCATTTGCCGGCACTCCAACCCGGCGGCACCGAAGGCATGTTCAGAACGTGCGCCGCGTCGGAGGACCGCATTCGTCGGTGCAGCCATTGCTCAGCTTCGGGCGGAATGAAGGTGGCACTCGGGCCCTTCAGCGTCATGAATCGCCGACAGTCATACATGAGAACTTCGAGCAGCTTGCCGTAGCGCAAGGTTCCAAAGCTCTCCGAGATGCCTGGCGGCCGGTCGGCTGCGCTCGCGGACGCCAGCCCGAGGGGGCGATTCAGGTCCGGAAGGAATTCCGGGTAGTAGAGCTGCTGCGACACGCGTGCCGCCGCAAGCTCGAACGGGTCCGGCGGCAACGAGATGTAGTTATCGTCGGCTTCGTCGTTTTCAAAATAGTCGTGATCGTCCTGCATGAAGAAGACGGGCGTCGAACGACAGGCCGTTCCGTACAGCGGCACGATCTGAGGGCCCACGGCCCGCTTCAGGACGGCCTCGTTTGAAAATCCGAGTATCGGAATGTCGCGGTCGAAAGTACCGACTTCCATTTCGGCGACAGGCGATGCACCCCGGTCGCGAGCGCGCCCCGTCTTGAGGTCCCAGTAGATGTGGTCGCCATTCGCGATCACGGCGTCGGGCTTGAACGACAGCCCGTGCTTCAGCAATTGCGAACGCGTCGCCACCGGCAGATGCTTTCCGAGAATGTCGTGGCCACCGGCGCAGGTGAAGATCAGCAGTCGCAGGCGCTCAGGGTTCTCGCTCGACGCAGGAAACGTTCGAAGGGGCCAGGGATCGCAAAGCGGACGCCCTGCTTCATCGACAAGCCGAAGGGTGTAATTCGTGGAGGGATCCAAGCCCTTGACGTCGAATTCCCAGAAGCGATGCAGAGCATCGACACTGTGGCCGGCCACGTCGCGCCGTCCCTCGATCTCAAGCCGCGGCGCTGCCACGCGCTCATGGAACGAAGTCTTGATCAGCATTCGGTCGCTGCTGACTGTCGGCAGGAGGTGTGCAAGGGACCCCGACCGCCAGGAATCCACACCAGCTGCTTGCTGGGTGCCTGCGACCGCGGTGGAAGTGTTACCGCTGGCCAGGCCGGTTGCCGACGGACCGAGCGCAACACCGGCCAGGACTTGAAGGAGATCACGGCGAGTCAGGCCTGGATTCGCCGACTCGCGTTCTGCACAAGGGCCGCAACTTCCAAGCGGAATGGGGCCGTCCCGCAAAAACGCCTGATCTTTGCCGAGTGGGCAAACTAGGCGCTCAATGGCGCCAGCGGTCAGGTCGCACGGTTGCGTGAGGTCGCGGACCTCGTTCTTGCGGGGTCGCGCCACTGTAATTTTCCTTGCCAATCCGGCTCACGTAGCCACCATGTAGCCAAAAATCTGCTATT
>JAQGMT010000173.1 GCA_028292185.1 Ramlibacter sp.
GGCGTGGCCGCAGGCGGCCCGGTGGGCGCGGCGACAGGCGGCGGCGCCGGTGGAACAACGGGTTTTTTCTTGAAGAAACTGAACATTGAGGCGCTTTTCGGTATCACACGATTCTATGAAACACCCCCTGCAGAGTTACTTGCGCAGTCTTTGCCTGCTGTTGGCATCCGCCTTCGCATTACCGGGCTTCGCCCAAACCGCCCCGCCGAAGGCCGAGCAGTTCAAGCTGGACAACGGCCTCACGGTCGTCGTCAAGCCCGACCACCGCGCCCCCACGGCAGTGCAGATGTTGTGGGTGCGGGTCGGCTCGCTCGATGAGGTGGACGGCTCGAGCGGGCTGGCGCACATCCTCGAACACATGATGTTCAAGGGCACGCGCGACCTCAAGCCCGGTGAATTCTCCCGCCGCGTGGCGGCCCTGGGCGGGCGCGAAAACGCCTTCACCCAACGTGACAACACGGGCTTCTTCCAGCAGATTCCCGCCGGCAAGCTGGAAGACGTCATGAAGCTGGAGTCCGATCGCTTCGCCAACAATCAGTGGCCCGACGACGAATTCAAGCGCGAGCTCGAAGTGGTGAAGGAGGAGCGGCGGCTGCGCACCGAAGATTCACCGCGCGCGCTGATGTGGGAAGTGCTGAATGCCGCGATATTCGAAGCGTCGCCTTATCGGCGGCCGGTGGTCGGCTGGATGAGCGATCTGGAGTCGATGACGCCGCAGGACGCCCGCGACTTCTACAAGCGCTGGTACGTGCCTGCCAACGCGGTGCTCGTGGTGGCCGGCGATGTCGATCCCGCGCAGGTGCGGCGCCTCGCTCAGAAATACTACGGCCCGATCGCCGCGCGCCCGGTGCCGCCGCGCAAGCCCCGCACCGAGCCCTTTCAGGCGGGCGTGCGGCGCGTCGAATTCAAGGCGCCGGCCGAGCAGTCTTACGTCGCCTTGGCCTTCAAGGTGCCGCGGCTCACTTCGTTCGAGTCAACCCCGGACAACGACGACGCGCTGGCGCTGACCGTGCTTTCCGCGGTGCTGGATGGCTACAGCGGCGCCCGGCTTGACCGTGCCTTGACGCAAGGCAGCGATCGCCTCGCGGACGGCGCCGGCGCAAGCAACGGCTTGTGGGGACGCGGCCCGCAACTGTTCACGCTCGATGGCGTTCCGGCGCCCGGCAAAACCACCGAGCAGCTCGAAGCGGCACTGCGCGCCGAAGTGGCGAAGGTGGCGCGAGACGGCGTCACCGAAGCGGAGCTCAATCGCGTGAAGACGCAGTGGATCGCCGGCGAGATCTACAAGCTGGACTCGGTGATGAGCCAGGCGCGCGAGTTGGGCAGCTACTGGATCGAGGACCTCCCGCTGGACGCCGGCGAGCGCCTGATCCAGCGGCTGCGCGCCGTGACAGCGGAGCAGGTGAAGGCCGTCGCGGCCAAGTACTTCGGCGATGACCAGCTCACCGTGGGCGTGTTGCGCCCGCAACCGGTGGACCCGAATCGCAAGCCCCGCACACCGCCCCCGGGCGTGCGCCAGTCAGAAGGGTTGCAATAAATGCGCGCCAATCAACTCCCGGCCGCCGCCGTGGCCCGGGGCGCGCTTGCCGCGCTCTCACTCGTGCTGTTCCACGGCTTCGCGCTGGCCGCGATCCCCATCCAGCAATGGACCCAACCGAGCGGCGCCAAGGTGTACTTCGTGGAAAGTCCGTCGATTCCGATGGTGGACGTGCGCATCGAATTCGACGCCGGCGGCCGCAGGGAACCCGCCGACAAGTCGGGCTTGGCCAGCGTGGCCGCGGGCATGACCGACAAGGGCCTCACGGCCGCGAAGGAGGGCGCCGCAGGCAACGGTCCCTATGGGGCGGCGCTGGATGAGAACCAGCTGAGCGACGCCTGGGCCGACCTCGGCGCGGGTTTCGGCGGCAGCGCCAGTTCCGATCGCATGAGTTTTTCGCTGCGCTCGCTGACCTATCCCGACTTGCTGGCGAAGTCCGTGCAGCTGGCGTCGCGGCAACTGGGCGATCCTGCTTTTCCGCCGGAGATCTGGCAACGCGAGCGGCAACGCCTGTCGGCCTCGATCCGCGAATCCAACACCCGGCCGGGCACGATCGCCGGACGGGCCTATTCGGCGGCGGTGTACGGCACCCACCCCTACAGCCATGAGATGACCGAGGAGAGCCTGCAGCACATCTCGGTCGAGGACATGCGCCAGCAATACCGCCTGCTCGAGCCTTGCCGCGCCAAGGTCAGCATCGTGGGCGCGGTCACACGGGCCCAAGCCGATGCAATGGTCACCACACTGCTGTCGCGATTGCCATCGGCGGTGCAAGGCCGCTGCCAGCCGCTGCCGCCTGTGCCCGAGGTCTCCGCCTTGGCCGCGCCGCTGGAGCGCGACATCCCATTCGCGTCCGCGCAGGCGCACGTGCTGATCGGGCAGCCCGGCTATAAGCGGTCCGATCCCGACTATTTCCCGATGCTGGTGGGCAACTACACGCTCGGCGCCGGCGGCTTCGTGTCGCGCCTTTCGCAGGAGGTGCGCGAGAAACGCGGGCTGAGCTATTCGATTGCCAGCCACTTTGCCCCTGGGCTGCACGCGGGTGCTTTCACCATCTCCTTGCAGACCCGGCCCGACCAGGCGGGGCAGGCGGTGAGGGTGTCGCGCGAGGTGCTGGCGCGATTCGTGGCCGAGGGGCCGACCGAAGCCGAATTGAAGGCCGCCAAGGACAACTTGATCGGCGGCTTCCCCTTGTTCATCGACACCAACCGCAAACTCCTGGACAACATTTCCAATATCGCCTGGAACGATCTGCCGCTGGATTACCTGGACACCTGGATTGCCCAGGTCCAGCGCGTCACGGCGGGCGAGGTGAAGGCCGCCTTTGCCCGCAAGCTGCAACCGCAGCGCATGGTGACGGTGATTGTGGGCGGCGCCAAGGCGCCTTGACCGCGCGCCGTCTGTCCGAAAACGTGCCGTGCGCCGCAAGAAAAGCGGGCCGACCCCTGTCAATCCTGACAGGGGTCGGCAACACGGCCTTGGTTTTTGCACCCAGAATGGCTTCATCGCTGTCACACGATCGGCGCCCGCAAGGCGCTGTTGAGTCGGGAAATATCGGAAAAGCCGGGCCACTGCCCGGCTTTTCCCTTTGCGCAATCACTTAAAGTGGCGCGCATGAGACCCCCTACTGGCGCAACCCGGCAAGCTCCACGCCCTCGGGCGGGCAACGTCCCAGCGCAGGAAGTGCGCATCATCGGCGGGCAGTGGAAGCGCACCAAGCTGCCCGTGCGCGACAAGCCGGGGCTGCGCCCCACGCCCGACCGCGTCCGTGAAACCCTGTTCAACTGGCTGGGGCACGACCTTGCCGGCTGGCGTTGCGCCGACGTTTTCGCCGGAACCGGGGCGCTCGGGTTCGAAGCTGCGTCGCGCGGCGCCGCCGAGGTGCTGCTGGTGGAACAGGATCCGGACCTCATCTCGCTGCTTCGCGCAACGGTCACCAAATTGCAAGCCACGACCGTGAAGGTAGAACGCGCGAATGGCTTGTCGGTGCTGGGCCGCCTCACGCCCGGAACACTGGACCTGGTTTTCCTGGATCCGCCGTTCGAGGCCGCGATCCATGACAAGGCGCTGCAGGCGGCCGCGCCCTTGCTCACCGTTGACGGCCTCGTCTATCTCGAAGCACCCAGCGCATGGGAGGACGCGAAGCTGTCGCCCTATGGGCTGGCCGTCGCGAAGCATCTGCGCGCCGGTGCCGTGCACGCGCACCTGTTGCGCCGCACTGCATAATGCAGCGCAGCAACGCGCGAGAGCAGCCGCCGCCCACCAGGAGAGCCCATGGCCCAGAACGTGATCGCCGTCTATCCCGGCACCTTCGATCCCATGACACTGGGCCACGAAGACGTGATTCGCCGAGCCGTGGAGTTGTTCGACCGGGTGATCGTCGCCGTCGCGGCCGGCCATCACAAGAAGGCGATGTTCACCTTGCAGGAGCGCATCGAGATGGCGCGCGCCGTGAGCGAACCGTACAAGAGCCAGGTCACCGTGGAAAGCTTTGGGGGCTTGCTGCGGGATTTCGTCGTCGCGCGCGGCGGCAAGGCGATGGTGCGCGGCCTGCGCGCGGTGACCGACTTCGACTACGAGTTCCAGCTGGCCGGCATGAACCGCAGCCTGATGCCCGATGTGGAGACCGTTTTTCTCACGCCCAGCGACAAGTACCAGTTCATCAGCAGCACCTTCGTTCGCGAAATCGCGGTGCTGGGCGGTGAGGTGGACAAGTTCGTGTCGCCCCTGGTGGCACAGCGCTTGATGGAGAAGGTGCGCAGCCTGGGCCGCGAATAGCGGCGGGAACTCACGGGTGGGCGCGGCTTGCGCGCTAGCGCGAAGTTAGCGCTCAGCCAGCGCCCATCCACCACG
>JAQGMT010000235.1 GCA_028292185.1 Ramlibacter sp.
GTGATTTCGTTGCAAGAGGTTCACCTTGCGACTTCCGGGTTGCGCGGCGGCTACAGCCGGACGTAAGGGTGCAGCGCCAGTACCGCAGCCAGCGCGAGCGCCAGCACCTGCACCGCGGCAAAGCCAACCAGTCGACTGAGCCGCCGCCGAAACTCAGAATTGCTCCACATGCTCGCTCACCTCCCAAGTACGTTCCCTGAACACTGTGCTGGCCGCGGGAATGGAGGGGTCGCTGCCGGCCGACGCCGCGACCGAGAGCGTGGCGATGGCGTTGTCCGGCTGCGGGGCATCGGCCAGCAGGGCCGGGCGATACGACAGGACAAGGACGCCTGCCACCGCTGCGGCCCCCAGGGGGACCAGGTACCAGGTGAGGCCGGCTTCCCGGGTCTCATGCGGGTGATTGCGCGATTTCATTGAGGCACTTCCTGGACGACGAGTTGAACACCGGGTGCAGTCTAGGAGGCATGTGCACCGGCGAACATAGCGCCGGGGTGGCGGGTCGTCGCGCAATCACGCGATGGGCCGGCACCGCGCCGCAGGGCGATTCAGGCGAGTACTGCGTTCATGGGCACCCGCAATGCCACGCGGGTTCCGCCCGGGCCCGCGGACACGGCAAGCGCCCCACCGAGCTGCTGCGCGCGGGCAGTCATGTTCCTGATGCCCCGCCCGGCGGCGCTCGTCGATGTGGGGCCGCCGCCGTCATCTTCCACTTCCAGCTGCAGTATTCCATCGGCCTGACGTACCCGGACCTGGACCCGGCTGGCGCGGGCGTGCTTGAGGACATTGGTCAGAGCCTCCTGGGCGATGCGCAGCAGCTGCAGCGACGCGTGCGCTGTTACGCCGACGGCGCCTTCCGGCACGTCGATGGTCCAGCTGGGCTGAATGCCCGCGGCCTGCAGCTGGCCGTGCCAGCGAAACAGGAAATTGCCCAAAGTGGCGCGGAAGTCATTGGCGTCGGGCGTCAGCGTATCCAGCGCAAGCCGCATGTCGGCGATGCAGGCCCGCAGCGCATCGGCGACCTCTCCCGGCTGCATCTGGCCACGCTCGACGCGCGAGAGCGAGACGAACAGCAGCGAGCCGAGCCCGTCGTGAATCTCGCGCATGATCATCTGCCGCTCCTGGGCCGCCGCATGCTCGCGTTGCAAGGCGGCCATGCGCTCGTAGTTGGCGGAAAGCTCGCGCTCGCGCGCGCCGACCCGCGCTTCCAGTGTCTGGTTCAGCGCCTCCAGTGATTCGAGTGCCTGAATGAAGCGCGAAGTGAGCAGGCCCGCCATCGCCAGCAGTACCAGGTTGGCACTGTGGTGCAGCAGGAATATTCGGTCACCGGCCCAGCCGGGCAGCAGCCACTCCGCCGTACCGCCGAGGCTCCAGTTCACCAGATAGTCGTGCAAGCCGGCCAACACGGTCACGACCATCGCGACGGGCAGCACGGCAGCGCCCGCGCTTCGCTGCCGCCACACTGCCAGCACCGAGATCACGATGATGCCGATCCCGACCAGCGCGAAGCCGGCGAGCCAATAGCGATTCACCAGACGCTCGGCCGGAACGCCACCGGCCGCCAGCCAGACGGGCCCCACCAGCCAGTACAGGATCAGCCCGCGCTCCAGCCACGGCTTGCGAAACCCCGCGAGTCGCAGGGCGAGCACGGCCATCGCGAGAATGAACCCGCCGGTTGCACCCAGAAACGCGAACCGCCAGACCAGCCACCATTCCCGCGGTATCTTGTCGACCACGAACGTGAGATTGCGGATGCCCCAAAGGACCACGGCCAGCCCGAACCAGCCGTACAACAGCTCGCTGGGGCGCCGCCACCAGATGAACAGCACGAAGACCGAGCCCAGCAGGCAGGCGGCAAAGGTGATCCTCGGCATGGTGCTGACCCAGAACTCGCGCCGCTCATAGATTGGCAGCAGCTCGGAAACGGCGCCGATGACGGGGCGGGGAAAACCGATTGCAGCGCCGTCGCGCGGCAGTGCGGCGCGTACCGCCAATTCGTTCACGCCGTGACGCAGCGCCAACGGGGGCAAGGCGAGCAGGTGCGGACCCGCCCACCGCATGCGAAATTCGCCCGTGCTTTCCTGGACGCGACCCACCGGCACCCCGTTCAGCCAAACCCGGCCGCCGTCGTAGAGATAAGGCAGGTACAACGCCCAGGCCTGGTCATCGGCCATTAGCGGGTAATTGAACTCGATTCGATACCAGGTGTCCGCCGGCTGCACCATCGGTCGAGCCTGGCGCCAGATGTCGGGCAGCGTGACGGTCTGCCACCCACGCTCGCGTCCGGGCAGCGTGGCGTCGGGGGCGGTGAGCATGTCGGCCTGCAGGGGCTCCACCGCTGTCGCTGTCGCTGTAGCGCCCGCGCAGGCCATGCATGCGATGGCGGCGATCAGGACGGCCGCTCGCAGCCAAGTGAGCGCGTCGATACGAAAGCGCCGTATCACAACAGCCCCAGCTGCCCGGCCTCGTACACCGCCTCGCCGCGCGAGTGCACCGCGAGCTTGCGGTAGATCTTCTTGACGTGGGCCACTACTGTGTGCGGCGAGATGCCCATCACGTCCCCGATACTCTCGAAGCTCAGGCCCTTGGCCGTCAACCGCAGCAATTCGGTCTCGCGCTCGGTCAGTGGCGATGGCGAACGCGATGGCCCGGAAGCGGGCTGGGTGGCGGCACTCGCGACAGGGAGAGCCGGCGAGTGGAATCGCGCCAGCACGCGGCGGGCGATGCTGGGGCTGATGGGAGAGCCGCCGGCGTGCAATTGATGAATGCTCGCCGCGATGGACTCGGCTGCGGCATCCTTGAGCAGGTAACCGGTTGCGCCGGCCTCGATCGAGGCCATCACGTGCTGGTCGTCGCTGAACATGGTGACGACCAGGCATTCGCATCCTGGGTGGCGCGACGCGGCGTAGCGGATCACGTCGATCCCGCTGACGTCCGGCAGGCCCAGGTCGATCAGCATGACGTCCGGCCTTTCGGCATCGAGAATGGCCTGGCCGGCGCGCCCGGAAGAGACGGCGGCCACCAGATGCAGGCCCGGGGTGGCCATTACCGCGTCGGAAAACCGCAGCAGGAATTCGGGCTCATCCTCGACAATCAGCACGCTGGTCCGCATTGCAGCTCCGCCCGCCGGCGGTATGTGGCAGCCAATTCTGGCACCGACCGTGCTGCCGACGCAAACAAGACTTCGCGTCGAGCTGCTCGCACGTGTCGACGGCCGAGGAGGGGGCTGGGATGTGCGCTGCGCCTAGATCGTCAGCGGATCGACATCCACGGCCCAGCGGATCAGGCCTTTTTCGCGGGTGGCATGCAGCACCGGATGCCAGGCCGCGAGAAAGCGTTGCAGTGCCGTGCGTGAGGCGCTCTCCACCAGCATCTGCGCGCGCTCGATGTTAGCCACGCGCTGAATGGTGAGCGGCACGGCCGAATACAGCGTGACATGAGCGACGCCTTCGATGTCCTGCGCCGCCGTGCTGGCTGTTCGCAGAAATGCCTGCGCCACTTCCTGTCTGCGTGCGTCGGCCCGCACCAGGGCCTGAAAGCCGAACGGCGGCATGCCCGCCTGCTCGCGCTCCTTGAGCTGTTGCGCGGCGAAGGCGGGATAGTCGTGACGCCGCAGCGCATCGAACAGCGGATGGCGCGGGTGCCAGGTCTGCACCCACATCTCGCTGGCCGCGGCCTGCGCGGCATCGCGGCCCGCCCGGCCCGCAGCTTGCATCAGCAGGCTGAACAGGCGCTCGGGCGCGCGGAAATCGCTGGAGAAGAGCGCCGAATCCGCGTTGATTGCGGCCACCAGCGTGATGCGGCGAAAGTCGTGCCCCTTGGTCACCATCTGCGTGCCCACCAGCACGTCCACATCGCCGGCATGCATGCGGGCCAGCTGCTGCTCCAGCGCGCCCTTGCCGCGCGTGCTGTCCGCATCCATCCGGGCAATGCGCACCGGCTCGCCATTGGCCTGCCGAACGTCGGCGAGCAGCTCGCCCAGATGTTCTTCCAGCCGTTCGGTGCCGCGGCCAAGCGGCGCGATATCGACGTTGCCGCAACTCGGACAGGCGCGCGGCACCCGTTCGGTGTAGCCGCAATGGTGGCAGCGCAAGGTGCGGTCGATCTTGTGAAAGACGCGGTACGCGCTGCAATTGGGGCACTCGCTTTTCCAGTCGCACGCGTTGCAAGCGAGCACCGGCGCATAGCCGCGCCGGTTCAGGAATATCAAGGACTGCTCGCCGCGGGCAATGCGTTGCTGGATGGCGCCCACCAGCTGCGGGGAAAACACGGTCTGCTTGGGTTGCAGGTTCATGTCCACCAGGCGGACCGCGGGAAAGGCTCCTGCGGTGGCGCCGCCCAGGCCCACGCGTGAGGACATCAGCAGTCGTTGATAGCGTCCCCTCTCGCTGGCCTGCCAGCTTTCCAGTGAAGGCGTTGCCGAGCCCAGGATGATCTTCGCGCC
>JAQGMT010000264.1 GCA_028292185.1 Ramlibacter sp.
ACTGCCCCAGCGAGGTCTTGCCGACGCCAGGGGGGCCGACCAGGCACAGGATGGGCGCCTTCACATTTTCGACGCGCTGCTGCACCGCGAGATATTCAAGGATGCGGTCCTTGACCTTCTCGAGGCCGTGGTGGTCTTCGTTCAGCACGCCCTCGGCGTGCGACAGGTCGTGCTTGATCTTGGTCCGCTTGCTCCACGGCAGCGAGGTGAGCACGTCGATGTAGTTGCGCACCACGGTGGCTTCCGCCGACATGGGCGACATCAGTTTGAGCTTTTTCAGCTCGCCGTCGGCCTTCTTGCGGGCTTCCTTGGGCATCTTGGCGAGCTTGATCTTCTTTTCGATCTCCTCGATGTCCGCCCCCTCTTCGCCTTCGCCGAGTTCCTTCTGGATGGCCTTGACCTGCTCGTTCAGGTAGAAGTCGCGCTGGTTCTTTTCCATCTGCCGCTTGACGCGGCCGCGGATCTTCTTGTCGACGTTCAGGATGTCGACTTCGCGCTCGATCTGCTCGAACAGGTTTTCCAGGCGCAGCTTCACGTCCGACAGGTCGAGGACGATCTGCTTGTTATCGAGCTTGAGCGGCAGGTGCGCGGCGATGGTGTCGGCCAGGCGGCCCGGATCGTCGATGCTTGAAATCGAGGTGAGGATCTCGGGCGGAATTTTTTTGTTCAGTTTGACGTACTGGTCGAACTGCTGCATCACCGCGCGGCGCAGCGCCTCGATCTCGCTGGATTTCGGGTCCTTCTCGGAGTTGTCGACCGGCGTCACGTTGGCGGTGAAATGCTGTTCGCCGTCCTCGATGTGATTGACGCGCGCGCGCTGCTGGCCTTCGACCAGCACCTTCACGGTGCCGTCGGGGAGCTTGAGCATCTGCAGGATGGTGGAGACGCAGCCCACCTCGAACATGTCGGCAACCGACGGTTCGTCCTTGGCGGCGGCTTTTTGCGCCACCAGCATGATGCGGCGCTCGGCTTCCATCGCGGCTTCCAGGGCCTTGATGCTCTTGGGCCGGCCCACGAACAGCGGGATGACCATGTGCGGGAACACGACCACGTCGCGCAGCGGCAGCAGCGGCAGGTCGATGGGCTCGGCGGGCAGGGAGGTTTGTCCGGACATTTGAATCCTTGGTTTAGGCCTGTTTGGGGGCCTTCCAGTCGAATATGGACTGGAACAGGGGATTTTCAACCCGTCCGCATCGCAATGCGGCTTGCAGGGTTGGGTTTGTGCGAAAGATCACTCAGGACGGTGGCGTCGGCCGCGCCGCTACGCCTTCTTGGCCGCCTCGCGGTAGACCAGCAAGGGCGGCTTGTTCTCTTCGATGGTCGACTCATCGACCACGACCTTGTCCACGTTGGCGGTGTTCGGCAGCTCGAACATGGTGTCGATCAGCGACTGCTCCAGGATCGAACGCAGCCCCCGCGCGCCCGTCTTGCGGGCCAGCGCCCGCTTGGCGATGGCGCGCAAGGCATTCGGCCGGATTTCCAGGTCGACGCCTTCCATGGCCAGCAGCTTGCCGTATTGCTTGACCAGCGCGTTCTTGGGCTCGGTGAGGATCTGCACCAGCGCGTCCTCGCTCAGCTCGGACAGCGTGGCGACGACGGGCATGCGGCCCACCAATTCGGGGATGAGGCCGAACTTGATCAGGTCTTCCGGTTCGACTTCGCGGAATACGTCGGTCAGGCTGCGCTGCGCCTTGCTCTTAACCGAGGCGCCGAAGCCGATGCCCGAGGCCTCGGTGCGCTGCTCGATCACTTTCTCCAGGCCGGAGAAAGCGCCGCCGCAGATGAACAGGATGTTGGTCGTGTCGATCTGCAGGAAATCCTGGTTGGGATGTTTGCGGCCGCCCTGCGGTGGCACGCTGGCCATCGTGCCTTCGATCAGCTTCAGCAGCGCCTGCTGCACGCCTTCGCCCGACACGTCGCGGGTGATGGAAGGGTTATCGGACTTGCGCGAGATCTTGTCGATCTCGTCGATGTACACGATGCCGCGCTGGGCGCGTTCGACTTCGTAGTTGCAGCTTTGCAGCAGCTTCTGGATGATGTTCTCGACGTCCTCGCCGACGTAGCCCGCTTCGGTGAGCGTGGTGGCATCGGCCATCACGAACGGCACATCGAGCATGCGCGCCAGCGTTTGCGCCAGCAGCGTCTTGCCCGAGCCGGTGGGGCCGATGAAAAGGATGTTGCTCTTGGTGAGCTCGACGTCGTCCTTCTTGGCCTTTTCCTTGTGGCGCAGGCGCTTGTAGTGGTTGTACACCGCCACCGAGAGGCTGCGCTTGGCGGCTTCCTGGCCGATCACGTAGTTATCGAGGTTGGCCTTGATCTCGGAGGGGATGGGCAGGTCGCCGCGCGCCTCTCGCGAGTCGTCGCCGGTGGGCAGCTCGTCGCGGATGATTTCATTGCAAAGGTCGATGCACTCGTCGCAGATGAAAACCGAAGGCCCCGCGATCAGCTTCTTCACTTCGTGCTGGCTCTTGCCGCAGAAGGAGCAGTAAAGCGTTTTTTCGCTGGAAGAGCCTTTTTTCTCGGCCATGGATCCTGCCTTTGACTTGAGTTTCTATGATAACGAATTAGAACGGCGCTTCCCGTGTTACGGAAAAGCGCCGTTGTTGCAGTGCAACCCCTCGTGACGGGGTTCGCGCACCGTCAAGCCCGTTTCGAGATCACCTGATCCACCAGCCCGTAAGCCTTGGCTTCGTCGGCATCCAGGAAATAATCACGCTCGGTGTCGCGCTCGATCTTTTCCAGCGGCTGTCCGGTGCGCTCGGCCAGGATGCGATTCATCACGGCCTTGGTCTTGAGGATGTCGCGGGCGTGGATCTCGATGTCGGTGGCCTGGCCCTGCGCGCCGCCCAGCACCTGGTGGATCATCACTTTCGAATTGGGCAGCGAAAAGCGCTTGCCCTTGGCGCCGGCGGCCAGCAGGAAAGCACCCATGCTGGCGGCCATGCCGGTGCACAGGGTGGACACGTCCGGCTTGATGAAGTTCATCGTGTCGTAGATGGCCATGCCGGCGCTGACGCTGCCGCCCGGGCTGTTGATGTAGAACGAAATGTCCTTGTCGGGGTTTTCGCTTTCCAGGAAGAGCAGCTGCGCCACCACCAGGTTGGCCGTCTGGTCGTTCACCGGACCGACCAGGAAGATCACCCGCTCGCGCAGCAGCCGGGAATAGATGTCGTAGGACCGCTCGCCGCGGCCGGATTGCTCGATGACGATCGGCACCATGCCGAGGGCCTGGGTATCAAGTGCACTCATGGGGGGGAAGACTCCGGGTTGCTGGGTTGTACTTTATTCCAAATGCAAATGGGGCCTACGGAACCATCCGCAAGCCCCTTGCTGCATGTCATGCCGGGCTCCTTGCAGCGTCCACGCGGCGCATGGACTGCGATTCAAGCCCGCAATGACAGTGGCTTTTCGTGGCCTCAGCCCTGCCCCTGCTGCCCCATCAGCTCATCGAAAGACACGGTCTTCTCGACCACTTTGGCTTGCGACAGCACGAAGTCCGTGACATTGTTCTCGATCACGATGGCTTCGACCTCGCCCAGGCGCTGGCGGTCGCTGAAATACCAGCGCACCACCTCGGCCGGCTTTTCGTAGCTGGCAGCCAGTTCTTCAACGTGGGCCTTGACCTGCTCGGGCTTGGCCTGCAGGTTGTTGGTGCGAACCAGCTCGGCCACCACCAGGCCCAGCCGCACCCGACGCTCGGCCTGCGGACGGAACAGTTCTTCCGGGATCGGCGCCTTGTCGGCATCCTTGATGCCGCGCTGCTTCAGGTCGGCGCGCGCGCCCTCCACCAAGCGGTCCACTTCGGACTGAACGCTGGACTTGGGCAGGTCAAGCTCGGCCTTGCCGACCAGCGCATCCATGACGGCTTGCTTGTTGCGGGCCAGCAGCCGGAATTTCACTTCGCGCTCGAGGTTCTTGCGGATGTCGGTGCGCAACGCCTCCACGGTGCCGTCGGCGATGCCCAGCGATTTGGCCAGCGCGTCGTCCACGTCCGGCAGGTTCGCGGCTTCGATCTTCTTCACGGTGACCATGAAGTCCGCCTGTTTGCCGGCCACGTCCTTGCCGTGGTAGTCGGCCGGGAAGGCCAGCGGAAAGGTCTTGCTCTCGCCGGCCTTCATCCCGCGCACGGCGTCCTCGAACTCCTTGAGCATCTGGCCTTCACCGAGCAGCACCTGGAAATCGTCGGCCTTGCCGCCCTGGAAGGTCTCGCCGTCGATCTTGCCTTCGAAGTCCACCGTGACACGGTCGCCTTCCTGAGCGGCGGCGTCTTGCGGGCGCTGCGCGTAGGTGCGGCGCTGCTTGCGCAGGATGTCCAGCGTCTTGTCGATGGCGGCGTCGGTCACTTCGGTGCTGATCTTTTCCACTTCGGCCGTGGTCAGGTCGCCGATCTTCACTTCGGGAAAGACCTCGAACACGGCGTCGAATGCCAGCTGGCCCTCGGGCGATTCTTCCTTCTCGGTGATCTTCGGCTGGCCCGCGACGCGCAGCTTGGCTTCGTTCGCCGCCTGGGCGAAGGCCTCGCCGACCTTGTCGTTCATCACCTCGTAGTGGACCGAGTAGCCGTAGCGCTGGGCGACGACGGTCATCGGCACCTTGCCCGGGCGAAACCCGTCCATCTTCACGGTGCGCGCCAGGCGCTTCAAGCGCGAGTCGACTTCCGACTGGATGACATTCACAGGCAGGGTCAGCGTGATCTTGCGTTCGAGCTTGTCCAGGGTTTCAACAGTCACGTCCATGAGGGTCTCTCTTCAAAGAAAATAGTGGTGCGCGAGGGGGGACTCGAACCCCCACGCCATTGCTGGCGTCAGGACCTAAACCTGGTGCGTCTACCAATTTCGCCACCCGCGCTTGCCTGAAAGGGAAAGCGGGCCGCCAGGAGAACCCGGCGGCCCGCTCGAATCCGGTCAACCAGCGATTTTAGCCCAGCACGGCTGCGTCCTTGGCGGCGGGCCTGCCGTTCGAGCCTGCCGTTCGAGCGACAATCCCGCCGGTGAATGCAATGGCGCCCGCGGCGCTCTCCAGCGTCGGCCACTACGAGAACTTCCCGGTCGCCTCGTGGCTGTGCCCAGCGCGGCTCCGTCCGGCGGTGGGCGCCATCTATGCGTTCGCCCGCACGGCGGACGACATTGCCGATGAAGGAAGCGCTGGGGCGGCCGAGCGGCTGGCGGACCTGGCCGCCTACCGGGCCGAACTCGCCGCCTGCGTCGCTGGAGCACGCAGCCATGAGCGCTGGCCTGAGGACTTCGTGCCACTCGCAGCCGCGCTACGCACCTACGCCCTGCCCCCTGCGCTGCTCGAAGACCTGCTCAGCGCGTTCGAGCAGGACGTGGTGAAGACGCGCGACGCGCGCGGCTATGCGACGCGCGCCGAATTGCTGGACTACTGCCGCCGCTCCGCCAACCCCGTGGGCCGCCTGATGCTCCACCTGTACGGCGTGCACGAGGCCACGGCGCTGCGCCAGAGCGACTGCATCTGCACCGCCTTGCAATTGATCAACTTCTGGCAGGACTTGAGCGTCGACCTGCCTCGCGGGCGCTACTACGTGCCCACGGAAGATTGCGCGCCCCACGGGCTCGACCCGCTCGGCCCGAAGTCCTGGCCCACGCACCCCAAGGCCGCGCGGCTGGTCGCCGCGGAAGTGGATTGGGCGCGCGAGTTGATGCACGAGGGCGCGCCGCTGGTCCACCGGGTTCCCGGCCGTGCTGGCTGGGAACTTCGGCTCGTGGTTCAAGGCGGCTTGTGCATCCTGGACCGCATCGCCGCCGGCGGCTTCAACAGCTTCCAGGTTCGCCCGCAGCTCACGCCGTGGGACTGGCCCGGGTTGTTCTCGCGGGCGCTGCGGATGTGACAATCGCGGCGATGCGCGCCCACCCCACCCTTCCAGCGAGTCCATGAGCCCCGAGCAATACGTCCAGGAGAAGGCAGCCGCCTCGGGCAGCAGCTTCTACTACGCCTTCCTGTTCCTGCCCAAGCCGCGGCGCATCGCGATCACCGCGTTCTATGCGTTTTGCCGCGAGGTGGACGACGTCGTCGACGAGGTGAGCGATCCCGGCGTTGCCCAGACCAAGCTGGCCTGGTGGCAATCCGAAGTGGCGAAATCGTATGCCGGCGAGCCTTCGCACCCGGTGATGAAGGCCCTGGCGCCGTCGCTCGAAGCCTTCGCCATTCCGCAAGACCGCCTGCATGCCGTGATCGAGGGCTGCCGGATGGACCTGGAGCAAACACGCTACCTCGACTTCGCCGGCCTGCAGCGCTATTGCCATCTGGTGGCCGGCGTGGTGGGCGAAGTCTCGGCGCGCATATTCGGGCAGACCGATCCGCGCACCACCGAGTACGCGCACAAGCTGGGGCTGGCGTTCCAGCTGACCAACATCATCCGCGACGTGGGCGAAGACGCCTTGCGCGGACGCATCTACCTGCCGGTGGCCGAACTGCAGCAGTTCGACGTCAAGGCCAAGGAGGTGCTGGACCGCAAGTACTCCGATCGCTTCGCAGCGCTGATGAAGTTCCAGGCCGACCGCGCCCACGCGCTGTACGACGAAGCCATTGCCCTGTTGCCGGCAGTGGATCGCCGCGCCCAGAAACCGGGACTGATGATGGCGAGCATCTACCGCACGCTGCTGCGCGAGATCGAGCGCGACGGCTTCCAGGTGCTGCACCAGCGCGTCAGCCTGACGCCGCTGCGCAAGTTCTGGCTGGCCTGGAGAGTCCAGGCGCTGGGCCGCATCTAGTGGCCGGCTGCAGCAACGCAGCGGCCGGCGCCCGATGAAGGTCGCGGTGATCGGCGCGGGCTGGGCGGGACTGGCGGCTGCGGTCGCCGCAGTTGATGCCGGACACAACGTCACGGTTTTTGAAGCCACGCGCGCGCTCGGTGGACGTGCGCGTGCATTGCCGGTGCAACTGCCGGACGGCAGCAGTGCGATGCTGGACAACGGCCAGCACATCATGATCGGTGCCTACTCGCAGACCCTGCGGCTGATGCGCGAAGTGGGCGTCGAACC
>JAQGMT010000274.1 GCA_028292185.1 Ramlibacter sp.
CCATCCCAAGGAGCACGGTCAGCGCGAAGCCGATGATGACGATGCGGTTCCACGGCAGCTGCACGTTGCCGAACAGCAGCACGCCGCCGCTCATCCAGCTGGGATTTTCGACGGCGACGTTTTGCGCGCCGAACACCGATCGCACCAGCTGCTGCAGCATCAGGCTGATGCCCCAGGTGGCCAGCAGCGTTTCAAGCGGGCGGCCGTACAGGAAGCGGATGACGCTGCGCTCCAGCGCCGCGCCCATCAGCGCGGACGCCGCGAAAGATGCGGGAATCGCGGCAAGCAGGTACGCGTCGAACGCGCCCGGCAGATATTTCTGGAACAGGCCTTGAACCACGTAGGTTGCGTAGGCGCCGATCATCATCAGCTCGCCATGCGCCATGTTGATCACGCCCATCAGGCCGTAAGTGATCGCCAGGCCCAGCGCCACCAGCAGCAGGATGGAGCCCAGGCTGAGGCCGGAGAACAGCGCGGCCAGCTTTTCGCCCCAGGCGAGCGAGGCATTCACGGTCCTGAGCGACGCCTCCAGTTCCGCCTTCACCTGCGGGTCGCTCTCGATTTTCAGGCGCTCGATCAACAGCGTCTTGGTGGCGGAGTTGTTGCTCTGCGCCAGCAGCTTGGCCGCTTCCAGCCGCTTGGACTTGTCGGCGCTGCCCAGCAGCAAGCCGGCGCGCACCAGCCCCAGCTGTATTTTGATGTTCTCGTTCGGCTCGGCCGCATAGGCCTTCTCGATCAGCGGCAGCCTCGATTCCTCGTTCTCGCTGCGCAGCGCCGCGACCGCGGCCGCGCGCTGGCGTTCGTCCTTGGAAAACAATTTGAGCCCCGCCAAGGCCATATCCAACTCGCCGCGCATGCGGTTGTTGCTGATCACGTCTTCTGCATCCGCGGGCAATTCCGCCGGCGACCCCGTCACCGGATCGAAAGCCTTTCCGTCATTGACGATGAACACCTTGTCCCCGGCCGTCTTCACCGACTCCCCGGCCAGCGCCTGGATGAACGCGGCCGTCTTGTCGTCGGCGGTGGTGACGGCTTTGTTGAGCGCCTCGATGCGCGCATCGGTCTCGCCGGTCGCGATTGCCAGCGCCTCGCCGGCGGTGAGCGCTTGCGCGTGCCCCGCCAGCAGCGCCAGCAACAACAAGAACCAGCGAAGGGACATGGTGGGCCTGTAGCGAGCTCCCTCCCCCGTGGGGGAGGGATCGATCATCAGTTCTTCGCCACCGGCTGGTCGGGCTTCTTGTCGTTGCCTTCGATGTACGGGCTCCACGGCTTGGCCTTCACCGGGCCCGGGGTCTTCCAGACCACGTTGAACTGGCCGTCCGCCTTCACTTCGCCGATGAACACCGACTTGTGCAGGTGATGGTTCTTCGCATCCATCTCGGAGACGATGCCGCTGGGCGCCTTGTAGGTCTGGCCGGCCATCGCGGTGATCACCTTGTCCACATCGGTGGACTTGGCCTTCTCCACCGCCTGCGCCCACATGTGCACGCCGATCCAGGTGGCTTCCATCGGGTCATTGGTCAGGGGCTTGTCGGCGCCGGGCAGCTTGTGCGCCTTGGCGTAGGTGCTCCACTTGTTGATGAACTCGGTGTTGGTCGGGTTCTTGATCGACATGAAGTAGTTCCAGGCGGCCAGGTGGCCCACCAGCGGCTTGGTGTCCACGCCGCGCAATTCCTCCTCGCCCACCGAGAACGCAACCACCGGCACGTCCTTGGCCTTCAGGCCCGCGTTGCCCAATTCCTTGTAGAAGGGCACGTTGGAATCGCCATTGATCGTCGACACCACCGCGGTCTTGCCGCCGGCCGAGAACTTCTTGATGTCGGCAACGATGGTCTGGTAGTCGCTGTGGCCGAACGGTGTGTACTTCTCGTCGATGTCGGCGTCCTTCACGCCCTTGGTGTGCAGGTAGGCGCGCAGGATCTTGTTGGTGGTCCGCGGGTACACGTAGTCGGTTCCCAGCAGCACGAAACGCTTGGCGCCGCCGCCGTCCTTGCTCATGAGGTAATCGACCGCCGGGATCGCTTGCTGGTTGGGCGCGGCGCCGGTGTAGAAAACGTTCTTCGACAACTCTTCGCCTTCATACTGCACGGGGTAGAACAGCAGGCCGTTCATTTCCTCGACCACCGGCAGCACCGACTTGCGCGACACCGACGTCCAGCAGCCGAAGATCACCGCGACCTTGTCCTGTCCGAGCAGCTGCTTGGTCTTTTCGGCGAACAGCGGCCAGTTGGACGCGGGGTCGACCACCACGGGCTCGAGTTTTCGGCCCAGCACGCCACCCTTGGCGTTGATGTCGTCGATGGCCATCAGCACCGTGTCCTTGAGCACGGTCTCGGAAATGGCCATGGTGCCCGACAGGCTGTGCAGCACCCCGATCTTGATGGTGTCCTTGGATTGCGCGAACGCAGCGGACGACAGGCCCAAGCCCACCGCCAGGCTGGCGGTTAGCAATTTGAGATTTCCTCGGCGATTCATGGCTTCTCCAATATGAGTGGCGCGACCCCACATCGGGTCATGGGTGCTTACGCAAGGGACATGCCACGCGGATGAGCGTTTGCCTCGCACCAAAAAGGCTGCCGCGCACGCTTTAGTGAATTTGGCATGGCCTGATCGTGCGCAACGCACCAAAATACGGCATCCCGCATTGGGTGCACCGCTCTTGCGCGCGCATCGCCGTGGCACATGACTTGCGACGAGAGGAACCGATGGAACTGACACCCCGCGAAAAAGACAAGCTGCTGATCTTCACCGCCGCCTTGCTGGCCGAGCGGCGCCGCGCGCGCGGCCTCAAGTTGAACTACCCCGAAGCCGTGGCGCTGATTTCGGCTGCCGTGATGGAAGGCGCGCGCGACGGCAAGAGCGTGGCGCACCTGATGAGCGAAGGCCGCACCATCCTGACTCGCGCGGACGTCATGGAAGGTGTGGCCGAGATGATTGCCGACATCCAGGTCGAAGCAACCTTCCCCGATGGCACCAAGCTGGTCACCGTTCACCAGCCGGTGGCTTGAACATGATCCCCGGCGAATTGTTCACCGACGGGCCCGACCACACGCTGAATCCGGGGCGCCGCACCGCCACGCTGGTCGTGCGCAATACCGCGGACCGGCCGATCCAGGTGGGATCGCACTATCACTTCGCCGAAACCAACGGCGCGCTGGCCTTCGATCGCGATGCCGCCCGCGGCATGCGCCTGAACATCGCATCGGGCACGGCCGTGCGCTTCGAACCGGGCCAGCAGCGCACCGTGGAGCTGGTCGATCTGGCCGGCGAACGCACGGTGTTCGGCTTTCGCGGCCTGGTGCAAGGAAAGCTCTGATGGCCACCCTAGGACGACGCGCTTACGCCGAAATGTTCGGCCCCACCACCGGTGACCGGGTGCGCCTGGCCGACACCGAACTCATCGTCGAAGTGGAAGATGACTACACCTTGCGCGCCGGCGGCCATGGCGAGGAAGTGAAGTTCGGCGGCGGCAAGACGATCCGCGACGGCATGGCCCAGAGCCAACGCACGCGCGACGGATCGGGCAGCGGCCCCGACGCCGCGGGGGCGATGGACCTGGTGATGACCAACGCGCTCATCATCGACCACTGGGGCATCGTCAAGGCCGACATCGGCATCAAGGACGG
>JAQGMT010000275.1 GCA_028292185.1 Ramlibacter sp.
CCGCTTGGCCCAAAGATTCGTGACGCGGAAATGATCGGGGCCGCTGACGATGCTTTCGCACGCGAAGCCCAGCGGCTCCAGCCGCTCAGCGAGGATCTGCTGGCACTGCGCATCGTCGGGCGTGAGCGACCGACGCGCGATCAGCTGTTCGGTGAGGTGCAGCGCACGGTTCATCTCTTGGCCTCGAGCCTAATGTTTGACGTCGAGGGTGATTTCCGTGAAGGAGGGCTCTTCGGCCATGTCCTCATCCGACGCGCCTTCTTCGGCCACATCCATATCCTTGCCGGCGAAGTCGTTCTGCAGGCGCCATTGCAGGTTGGTCGGCGAATCGGCGTAGGCGAGGCCTTCCTTCTTGTCCACCGTGCCTTCGACGATCAGGCGCGCGATGTCCTGCTCGAAGGTCTGCGAGCCTTCGGCCATGGATTTTTCCATGGCGTCCTTGATGCCGGAGAAATCGCCTTTTTCGATCAGGTCGGCGATCAGCTTCGTGTTCAGCAGTACCTCCACGGCCGGCGTCCGGCTGCCGTGCACCGTGCGCAACAGGCGCTGCGACACCACGGCCTTCAGCGCCGCGGCCAGGTCACCCAACATGGTCGGACGCACTTCGACCGGATAGAAGCTCAAGATGCGGTTCAGCGCCTGATAACTGTTGTTCGCATGCATGGTGGCCAGGCACAGGTGGCCCGACTGGGCATACGCGATGGCGGCCGACATGGTCTCGCGATCGCGGATCTCGCCGACCAGGATCACGTCCGGCGCCTGGCGCAAGGCGTTTTTCAACGCGGTCTGCATGGACGCGGTATCGCTGCCGACCTCGCGCTGATTCACCACGGATTTCTTATTGGTGAACAGGAATTCCACCGGGTCTTCGATGGTGAGGATGTGGCCCGAGACTTTCTCGTTTCGAAAATCCATCATCGACGCCAAGGTGGTGCTCTTGCCGGCGCCGGTGGCGCCCACCATCAGCAACAGCCCGCGCTTTTCCATGATCAGGTCACCCAGGATCAGCGGAACCGAGAGCGATGCCAGCGCCGGAATTTCTGTGGTGATGTAGCGGATCACGACGGCATAGGTGCCGCGCTGGCGCATCGCCGAGATGCGGAAGTTGCCCACGCCCTCGATGCCGTGCGCCATGTTCAGCTCGCCGGTCGATTCGAGTTCTTCCATGCGATGCGCCGGCAGCACCTCGGCCAGCAAAGCCTTGGGTGCGTCTGGCGGCAGCAGCTGGCTGTTGATCGGCAGGCACTGTCCGTTGATCTTGATCAGCGCCGGTGCGTGCGCCGACAGGTAGACG
This sequence comes from Ramlibacter sp., assembly GCA_028292185.1. GTDB lineage: Bacteria > Pseudomonadota > Gammaproteobacteria > Burkholderiales > Burkholderiaceae_C > Ramlibacter. Next base: position 1,295 of record JAQGMT010000275.1, read on the forward strand.
TCCGACGCCTTCTTCTCGCTCATCAGCCTCAGGATGCGCTCCATCGTGCTCATGTTCAGTCCCTTAGTAGGTCGTTCAGGCTGGTGGTGGATCGAGTCTTGGCGTCCACTTTCTTCACGATGATCGCGGCATACAGGTTGTACCTTCCGCCGTCCTTTGGCAAGCTGCCCGAGATCACCACCGAACCGGCCGGCACCCGGCCGTAGTGCGTCTCGCCGGTGGCGCGGTCGTAGATGGGCGTGCTCTGCCCGATGTACACACCCATCGAAACCACCGAGTTCTCCTCGACGATCACGCCTTCGACCACTTCGGAGCGTGCGCCGATGAAGCAGTTGTCTTCGATGATGGTGGGGTTCGCCTGGAGTGGTTCGAGCACGCCGCCCAGGCCCACGCCGCCGGACAGGTGCACGTTCTTGCCGACTTGCGCACAGGAGCCCACGGTCGCCCAGGTGTCGACCATCGTTCCTTCGTCGACATACGCACCGATATTGACGTAGCTGGGCATCAGGATCGCGCCTTTGGCGATGAAGCTGCCACGCCGCGCCACTGCCGGGGGCACCACGCGAACGCCGGTGGCGGCCATTTCTTCGGGTGAGAGGTGCGCGAACTTGGTCGGCACCTTGTCGTAGAAGCCGAGGTCGCCGGCGCGGATGATCTCGTTGTCACGCAGGCGAAAGGACAGCAGCACGGCCTTCTTGATCCACTGATGCACCGTCCACTGGCCCACGGCCTGGCGGGTGGCCACGCGCAAGCGGCCCTTGTTCAATTCGGCGATGACGTGCTCGACGGCTTGCGTCACTTCCTTGGGCGCGTTGCCGGGGGACATCGACGCGCGCTTCTCCCACGCATCGTCGATGATTTGCTGAATCTGTTGTGTCATTGATTACTTCGATCTGGACTGGACGAACTGGACGATGCGCTGCGCGGCTTCCACGCATTCCGCGGTTTCGGCCACCAGGGCCATGCGGATGCGTCCGGTGCCGGGATTGGCACCCTGGTTCTCGCGCGCGAGATAGCTGCCGGGCAGCACTGTCACATTGTATTGAGCCAGCAGGTCGCGGGCGAATCCGACGTCGTCGCCGGGCCCCGCGCTGTTGCGCGGAGCCACACCGGCCCACAAATAAAAGCCGGCATCGGGCCGCTTCACATCCAACACCGCACTCAGCATCGGCGTGACCTCGTCGAACTTGCGGCGGTACAGCTCGCGGTTCGCCACCACATGACGCTCGTCGCCCCACGCCGCGATGCTCGCCTGCTGCACCACCGGGCTCATCGCCCCGCCGTGGTAGGTGCGATAAAGCAGGAATTGCTTGAGCAGCGCCGCGTCGCCGGCGACGAAGCCACTGCGCATGCCAGGCACATTGCTGCGTTTGGACAGGCTGGTGAAGGAAATCAGGTTGCGGAAGTCCGGGCGGCCGAGCCGCGCCGCAGCCTCCATGCCGCCCAGCGGTGGCCCGCCGTCGAAGTAGATCTCGCTGTAGCACTCGTCGGAAGCAATGACAAATCCGTAGCGGTCCGACAGTGCGAAAACCTTCTGCCATTCGGCCAGCGGCATCACGGCGCCGGTGGGATTGCCGGGCGAGCAGACGAACAGCAATTGCGTTTGCGCCCAGACGCTCGCCGGAACAGCGTCCCAATCGACTGCGAAGTTGCGCGCAGGGTCACTGGATGCGAAATGCGGCTGCGCGCCGGCCAGCAGGGCCGCCCCTTCGTAGATTTGATAGAAGGGATTGGGGCACACGACCACCGCGTCCTTGTTGGGATCGATGATCGTCTGCGCGAAGGCGAACAGGGCCTCGCGCGAACCGTTGATCGGCAGCACCTGGGTCTTGGCATCCACCTGCAGGCCGTAGCGCGTCTTCAGCCAGGCCGCGCACGCTTCGCGCAACCGGGGCTCGCCGGCGGTGGCCGGATACACCGCCAGACCGTCCAAGGAGCCGGCCAGGGCCTGCTTGATGAATTCCGGCGTGGGGTGCTTGGGTTCGCCAATGCCCAGGCTGATCGGACGGTAAGCCGGATTGGGCGTGACGCCCGCGAAAAGTTGCCGCAGCCGTTCGAATGGGTAAGGCTGCAACCGGGCCAGCAGTGGATTCATCTGGCGGATTATCGGCGGGAGCAAAACAAACGGCCCGTTGCCGGGCCGTTCGGGCTGGACGGCGAAGGGCCTATCGGCGCGCGGAGGTGCTCACGCGCTGGAAGAACTGGTCGACCGAAATCAGGAAGGCCATGGCCAGCGCGGACACCGTCACCAGCAGCGGCAGCTGGAAGGAATTGATAACGCCGAACCCGCCCGGCAGCGCAGTGCGGTTGGTGGTCGTGCAGATGAAGTCCGCAGCCGCCATGCCGGTGTAGTGCATGGCGCAGACCGCGACGCCCATCACCGCCGCGGCACCGGCGCGGGCCATCCATGTCCTGGTGTTAAACGCGAGCCAGAGTGCGGCAGTGGCGGCGAAACAGGCAATCAGCACGGAGATGATGATGACGTCGAACGACCACTGGATGTGGCCGCCAAAGCGGATGCCGTACATGCCGAGGTAATGCATCACGCAAACGCCAAGGCCAAGCAGAATGCCGGCGCCCAGGATCCGCATCAAGCTTCGCTTACGTGCCACGAAGTACAGCGCCAGGGAGGTGGCGACGACAGCGGCGACCAGCGAAACCACCGTTTCCGTCATCGCATAACCGACCGCCAAGTCCATCTTCAGCGCCAGCATGCCGATGAAGTGCATGGACCAGACGCCGACGCCGCCCAGCGCCAAGCCGGCCGCCAGCGTGTTGATCAGGCTGACCCGCCCGTTCGGCCGCACGATATTGTGGGTTGCCGTGAGAGCGACGAACGCACCGATGACGGAAATGATGTACGAAAGCGCTACGTATCCGCTGTTGTAGCTCGTGATGGTTACGCTTTTCATGGCCGACTACTGTTGTATCAAAATGATACATTAGATACAACCAGCCACACTACCTGGGGTTTACCCTTGGATCAGCTGGCAGAACGACTCACAGTCGCCTCTATCGCGACACCAGCTTCTCCATTAGCTCGCGCGCGTTGTCCGGCGCATGCAGCTTGTCGGTGTTATCGAAATAGCAGTAGACGTCGCGCGCGCTGCGCGGTGGCGGCGGCTCGCTGGAAATCAAGCGCG
>JAQGMT010000307.1 GCA_028292185.1 Ramlibacter sp.
GCGTGTCGGCGTCGGGGCCGTTGGTGATCCAGAACTTGCTGCCGTTGAGCACGTAGTAGCCGCCCTTGTCCTGCGCCTTCAGCTTCATCGAGATCACGTCGCTTCCCGCGCCCGATTCGCTCATGGCCAGCGCGCCCACGTGCTCGCCTGAAACCAGCTTGGGCAGGTACTTGCGCCTTTGTTCCTCGCTGCCGTTGCGGCGGATCTGGTTGACGCACAGGTTGCTGTGCGCGCCGTAAGAAAGGCCCACCGACGCGCAAGCGCGGGAGATCTCCTCCATCGCGATCATGTGCGCGAGGTAGCCCATGTTGGCGCCGCCGTATTCCTCGGACACGGTGATGCCCAGCACGCCGACGTCGCCCATCTTGCGCCACAGGTCCATCGGGAACTGGTCGCTGCGGTCGATCTCGGCGGCGCGGGGCGCGATCTCGGCCTGCGCGAATTCCCGCACGGCCTCGCGCAAGGCATCGATGTCTTCACCCAATTGGAAATTCAGGCCCGGCAAGTCCATGGCGAAGTCTCCGCTGTCAGTGGTGTACGCCGTCGCGGCCGGTCACGGCCATCAAGGTCGCGTTCATGGTGGCCACGAGTTTCTCGCGGCCGTCGTCGATGGCCCAGGCCTGGCCTTCCGCGACGGTGATGGTGCGGCCCGGCTTGAGCACCTCGCCCACCATGCGAAAGCGCTGGCCCTTCGCGGGCGCGAGCAGATTGATCTTGTATTCGATGGTGAGCACTGCAGCGCCCACTGGCATCAGGCTGAACGCCGCGTAGCCGCAGGCCGAATCCAGCGCGGTGGCCACCATGCCCGCATGCAGGAAGCCGTGCTGCTGCGTCAGCGCCTTCGCCCATGCAAGTTCGATCGTGACGCGGCCCGCTTCGACCGACGCGAGCGTCGCACCGATGGTGTTCATCGCCTCCTGGCGCTGGAAGCTGGCGCGCACCCGCGCGGCGAAATCGGGATCCTGCGGTTCGAAGCGGGGACTGGTCATGGCGATGCCTCAGGCGGCCTGCCGCGTTTTCTCGACCCGCGCCAGCAGCGCGCGGGCTTCGCGCTCGTGCACCTTCACCTCGTCGAGGTTGGCCTGCAGGTCCGCCATCTGCTCTTCCAGTTGCTTGCGATGCGTCGCCAGCACCGCCAGGAACTTCTTGAGTTGCGGCCCGGTGTCGCGCGGGCTGTCGTACATGTCGATGATCTCGCGCGCTTCGCTCAGCGACAGTCCCAGCCGCTTGGCGCGCAGCGTCAGCTTCAGCCGGGTGCGGTCGCGCGCGCTGTAGATGCGGTTGCGGCCGCCGGGACCGGAGCGCTCGGGCTGCAGCAGTCCCATGTCCTCATAGAAGCGCATGGCGCGGGTGGTCAGGTCGAACTCTTTGGCGAGATCGCTGATCGTGTAAGTCGTGGTGGCCAATCGAAGCTCTCTTTGTGGCATACGGCAGCGGACTCGAGGGACATTGGGCGGTCCCTACAATAGGCATTACATATGACGTTTACGTTAACGTCAATCGCTTCCCGCCGCACCAAGCTCTCCCATGAATGCACTCGAACAGCTGCTGGACTATCCGTTCGGCGACGCCATGCCCGCCCAGGGCGAAACCATGGTGGTCGCGCCGGGTGCCGGCGATGGCCTCGCGCCCGCGGTGAAGTGGATTCGCATGGCCCTGCCCTTCGCGCTGGACCACATCAACCTGTGGCTGCTGCGCGATGAGATCGACGGCCGCGCCGGCTGGACGGCCGTCGATTGCTGCATCAGTCGCGACGAGTCCAAGGTGCAGTGGGAGCGCATTTTTGAAACGCAGCTCGAGGGCTTGCCGATCCTGCGCGTGGTGGTGACGCACATGCACCCCGACCACATCGGCCTGGCCTGGTGGTTGTGCGAGCGCTGGAACGCGCCGCTGTGGATCAGCGCGACGGATTTCAACGCGGCCCGCGTGGCGTCCAAGAGCACCACGGGCTTTGGCGGTGAAAGCGCCGCGCTGTTCTTTGCTTCGCACGGCCTGACCGATCCGCAGGCGCTGGAGCAGATCCGCGGCCGCAGCACGTACTACCCCAGCATGGTGCCCGACGTGCCGCGGCAGTTCCGGCGCATGCAGGACGGCGACACGCTGCGCATCGGCGGGCGCGACTGGCGCTGCATCAGCGGCTTCGGCCACGCGCCGGAACACATCGCGCTGTATTGCGGCGCGTTGAAGGTGCTGATTTCGGGCGACATGATGCTGCCGCGGATTTCCACCAACGTCAGCGTGTACGACGTGGAGCCGGAGTCCAACCCGCTGAAGTCTTTTCTCGAATCGATCGACAAATTCGCCGGGCTGCCGCAGGACACCTTGGTGCTTCCTTCGCACGGCAAACCCTTCCGCGGCCTGCACGAGCGGATTCGGCAATTGCACCAACACCATCGCGAGCGGCTGGCCGAAGTGCAGGAGGCGTGCGCGCAGGCGCCGCAGTCCGCGGCCGATGTGCTGCGGGTGATGTTCAAGCGCAAGCTCGACCTTCACCAGACCACCTTCGCCATGGGCGAGTCACTGGCGCACCTGCATGTGCTCTGGTTCCAGGGCCGGCTGCGCCGTCAGCGCGGTGAGGACGGCATCTGGCGGTTCGCGCCCGCCTGATCGGGCAGGTCGGCGTTGGGCTCCTGGCCCGCCAGCCACGCCGGCGGCGCCGTCTCCGACAGCTCGAAAAAGAAGGTCGTGCCTTCACCGGGACGGGACTCGGCCCAGACCCGGCCTTGATGGCGGGACACCACCCGGCGCACGGTAGCCAGGCCGATGCCGGTACCGGGAAACTCGGCTTGCGTGTGCAAGCGCTGGAACGCCCCAAACAGCTTGCCGGCATAGGCCATGTCGAAGCCCACGCCGTTATCGCGCACGAAGAACACGTTGCCGTTGGCCAGCCTGCCCACCTCGATCACGGCGGACGCAGTGCGCGATGTGAACTTCCAGGCGTTGCCCAGCAGGTTTTCCATCACCAGCCGCAGCAGCCGCTCGTCGCCCTGCGCCAGCAACTGGTCCTGCACCTCGACCGCGACCTGGCGCTGTGGATGCTGCATGCGCACGTCCTCCAGGATGTCGCGTGCGATGGCGCCGAGATCGACCTCGCCATAAGTCAGGGGTGCGCGCACCACCTTGGCCAGCGACAGCAGGGACTCGATCAGCTGCTCCATCTTGTCGACGCCCAGGCGAATGCGCTCCAGGTAGTGGTGCACCCGCTCGTCGGTCTGGCCTTCGAGCTTCAGCGTGAGCGCGCGGCTGAAACCGGCGATCGCCCCGAGCGGCGCGCGCAGGTCGTGCGACACCGAATAGGAAAATGCCTCGAGTTCCTGGTTGGAACTGCGCAAGGCGGCCTCGATCGCCTTGAAAGCGGTGATGTCGGCGTCGATGCCGACCCAGAATTCCACCTTGCCGTGCGCGTCGAGCACCGGCGCGGCCCGGTACGACATGGTGTGATAGCTGCCGTCCTTGCCCATGAAACGGCGCGTCCCGCTGTACGGCTGCAGCGTCTGGCGCGAGACCGCCCAGTTCGCCCGCACTGCCTCGACATCGTCCGGGTGCAGCGCCGAAAGCCAAGTCTCGCCGAGCCGTTCGCCGGGCTGCCCGCCCACCAGTTCATACCAGGCGCGGTTGACAAAGGTGACGGCCCCCTTGGCGTCGGTGTTCCACACCACCTCGGGCGCCTGTTCGGCCAGGGTGCGATAGAGCTGCTCCTGGCGCGTGAGTTCGGCGGTGCGTTCGGTGATGCGAGCTTCCAGCCCGGCGTTCAGGTCCCGCACCTGCGTGAACAGCGCCACGTTCTGGATGGCAATGGAAGCCAGCTGCGCCAGCTGCATTGCGACATAGCGGTCGCGCTGGGTGAATTCGCCGTCCTCCTTGCCCGAAAGCCGCAACTGGCCGATGCGTTCGCCGTTGCGGCGCACCAGCGCAACCGCCAGCGTCTGCTCCGCGCTGGGGGCGAGCAGGTCTTCACCGCTGGAGCTTTCCATGCCGGCCCCGGCTTCGGCGAATCCCGAGAGGCTCACCCGCGCACTGCGCGTGCCGATCACCCGCCGCGCCTGGTCGCCCACCGCCCGCAATGTCTGCGCCAGGGAGGGATGCGCGGTGATGTCGTGGGCCGCCTCGGCCGCGCGCTGCAGCATGAGGGTGTAGGCCTGCAATTCGCGCTCGCTTTCAAGGAGCGCCTGCTCGCTCACCTTGCGATTGGTGATGTCCTGCACCATGCCGCCGTACCAGATCGGTTCGCCCCGCTCGTCACGCCGGGCTTCCGACACTTCGTGCATCCAGGCGATCTTGCCGTCGGGACGGATCACCCGGAACTCGACTTCAATCAATTTACCGTCACGCAGGGCCGAATCGCGCGCCGGTTTCAGCAATGCGCGATCGTCGGGGTGCACGAGTTGGGCGAACTCGTTGAGGGTGGGGTGAACGCGTTCGCGGGCGATTCCGAACAGCTCGTAGACCTCGTCCGACCACCACAGGGTGCCGGTGCGCAGGTCGAGCTCCCAATTGCCGACGCGGCCGATGCGCTGGGCTTCTATCAGCTTGCGCTGGGTCTGGTTCAATCGATCCAGCTGGCTCGCCTGCTCGGCCTGCAATCGCTGCAACTCGGTGACGTCGGTGAACACCACCAGCCCGCCACTGATGGCGCCGTCGCTGCGAATGGGCTGCCAGCTGCATTGCAACAGCCGGCCCTGCGGCACCAGCGCGTAGCGCACGAAGAGAAGCTTCTGCTGTCCGCTTTCGCCAAGGGTTGAACGAATGATCGGCAAGTCGTCGGCTGCGTAGAGCGTGGTGCCGTCGGCATGATAGATACCGAAATGCTGCGGCCATTGCTCGGGCAGCAAGGGCGGGCCGTTCAGTGGGAACAGCCTGGCCGCCGCTTCATTGAACATCAGGAACTCGCCGGTGGCGGTGACCGCGAGCAAGCCCTCCTGCATACCGTTCAACACCACGTCCAGCACCGCGTAGGCGCCGCGGCTGCGGTCGAGCTCGGCCTCCAGGTCACGCTGGCGCATCTGCAGCGAATCGGCCATCAGGTTGAACGCCGCGCCGATGCGCGCGAACTCGCCACGCTGGGTGCCGCTCTGCAAGGGCACCCGTGCGTCCAGGCTGCCCTGTTCGAGGCGGCGCACCGTGCCCAGGATCTGCTTGGCGGGCTTGACGATCACCCGCCCGCCCAACCACCATGTGGCGGCCAGCGCGGCCAGCATCGCCGCACCGAGGACGGCGAACACGTCGCGCAGCGGGCCGAAGTCGCTGGCCGCTGCCGAGGCGCGGGCGATGCCGACCCGCACGATCAGCCCCTCGCCCCCCACCAGCCGCCCGGGAGCGTATGCGTACACGCGTTTCTGCCCGTTCGCATCCACATCCAGGCCCACCCCGCTGCTGCGGTTTTGCGAGGCCACGCTGATGGCGGTGTGCGTCAACTGGCGCGGCACCGGCCGGCCCTCGCGCAGGGGAAATTCCATCAACACGCGGCCGTGCCGGTCGGCCACCATCGCCCGTGCGCCCGGCGGCAGGTGCACGGTGGCGAGCGCAGCGGAAGCCTGGTCCAGATCGAGTGTGGCGAACACCACGCCGGTCACTTCATCGCCCTCGATGACGGGCGAGGCGAACGGAATCGCACGCAGGCCGGACAGGCGCCCCACAATCTGCTCGCCAACCACGAACTGGCGCTGCGCCACCGCTTCACGAAAGTACGCGCGATCGGCCGCGCTCGCATCGCCCAGCCTCCCATTGGAGTGGCAGACCACCTCTCCCTCGGGGCCCAACAGCCCCAGGTTCGAATACATGGGAAAGCGGTTGCGCAGCTTCTCGAAGTAAGGCTGGCAGCGATCGCGGCTGCGATTGGCGCGGGAAAGCTCGGGCATGCCGGCCAGGGCGCCGAGCAATTGCTCCACGGCGTCCACCGTCCGGTCCTGGTTGGCGGCCAGCAGCGCGGCCGACATCAGCAATTGGCTCTGCACCATCCTGATGCGATCGCCGGACTCGCGGGCAGCCAGCCAGATCGACAGTGCGAAGATCGGCAGCACCGCCGCCACCATCAACATCACCAGGCGTTCGCGCAGACTCAGCTTGCCCTGCATCGCCTCCCCCTTCGACCGCCTGCGCCGCCGCAGTCCCGACGAACGCGGTGTATGCCTTGCCCACGCTTGCTCCGGCTGCCGCTGTCCATCACCAAGGCGGTACGGCCTGCTCCTTGAGCTGCCCCCGCAGCTGCGCGTAATCCGGAACCACGGTGCGCACCGTGTCCCAGAAGCGGGGACTGTGATCCATCACGCGCAGGTGGCTCAGCTCATGCGCCACCACGTAGTCGATGACGGCCATGCGAAAGTGCACCAGCCGCCAGTTCAGGCGGATGAGGCCGTCCGAGTGCGCGGTGCCCCAGCGTGTTTCGGCGTTGCTCAGAACCAGCTTGCGCCAGCGGACCCCCAGGCGCGGCGCGAAATGATCGAGCCGCTCGGTGAACAGCCGCTTGGCCTGCTTCATCAACCAGGCTTGCACGGCGTCGCGGATCTGCGCCGCATCGGCGTTGTGCGCCAGTCCGACGTGCAGCGTCATGCGGGCGACGCCGGGAAGCGTCTCGCCATCGGTGTGGAGCACGGCGCCCACCTCGTCGAACGCATGGCGGGGGTCCAGCACCACGATCACCGGCTCGCCCAGAAAAGGAAAACTGACGCCGTCCTTCCACTCGATGCGCGCCGACTCGATGCGCCGGTGCCGTTCGTGCGCCTCGTCGAGTTTCTTCAGGATCCACGCCGACTTGGCCAGGATCGCGGCGTCCACTTCGTAGAAGGGGACCCACTTGGGCGCGCTCACCGTCAGGCCCTCGGGCCCGACCAGGAAGCCGATGTTGCGGCGCCTTCCGCGCTTGAATTCGAACGCCACCACCGAGTCGCCCAGCACTGCTTCTCTGTTCGCGCGAGGATGCCGGAACGATGCGGGTTGCAGCAGTTGGTCAAGGCGCTCGGTGGGCGCGGGGTGGGTGGCCACCGGTGGCGCCTTTTTGGCCCTGGGTTTGGGCGCAGGCGACTGCGGTGGCGGGGTCGAAGCGGCTGGGACGGAGGGGGCGGGATCGAAGAGATCGAGTGTGAACTGCAGCAGCCGGTGCATGGAGGCAGAGTTTAGCCGCTGCACGGCCGTTCCCGACAGCGTTACTTGTAAGCGTCGGGGTCCAGCCTTCGCATTTCGGCTTCGATCCACTGTTCGACTTCGCGCATCAATTCGTCCGGCTGGCGGCCCTGGCTGGGAATCGGCTTGCCGATGGAAAGATCCACGATGCCCGGATGCTTGATGAAGGCCTTGCGCGGCCAAACCTTCGCCGAGGTTACGGCAATGGGGATCACCGGCGCGCCGGTCTCCACCGCCAGGCGGGTGCCGCCCAACTTGTAGGTGCCCTTCTGGCCGCGCGGAATCCGCGTGCCCTCCGGAAACATGATCACCCACACGCCTTCGGCCAGCAGGCGCTTGCCTTGCTCGACGACTTTGCTGAACGCTTGGTTGCGCAAGCGCCGGTCGATGTGGATCATGTCCATGCTGGCCATGGCCCAGCCGAAGAACGGGATGTAGATCAATTCGCGCTTGAACACGAACGCCAGGGGATGCGGCATCAAGGCGGGAATCAGGAACGTCTCCAGCGTGGATTGGTGCTTGACCAGCAGGATCGCCGGGCTCTTTTCGCCCACCGGCAGGTTCTCGAAGCCGGTCACCCGCACCTTGATGCCCAAAATAATGCGCGCGCCCGAGATCACCCATCCGAGCCAGCGCGCCGCCATCCACCACATCTGCGTGCCGCTGCTCCAAAGCGACGACACCACCATGACCAGGGCCCAGGGAATGAGGATGACCAGCACCCACAGCGCGTGGATGATGGAGCGGATCAGCGACATTGCCGCGCGATCAGGCCGCGGCCCTGGAAGCGGCCGCGCGGGCTATCAGGTAGTCGGCGAACGCGCCCAGGTCTTCGTGCACCCGCGTGCCGGCGGGCCAGTTGGCCGGCAACGGCTGGCCGCGCAATGGCGCGCCCTTGCCGGTCAGGACCAGGTGCGGTTCACAGCCGACGACGGCGCCGGCCTGCAAGTCGGCCAGCGTGTCGCCGACCACGGGCGTGCCCTTCAGGTCGACCGCGAAGCGCTCGCCGATCTGTTCGAACAAGCCCGGCAGCGGCTTGCGGCACTGGCAGCCTTCGTCCGGGCTGTGCGGACAATAGAACACCGCGTCGATGCGCCCGCCCTGCGCGGCCAGCATCTTGTGCATCTTCGCGTGCATGGCGTTGAGCGACGCGACGTCGAACAAGCCGCGTCCCAGGCCAGACTGGTTGGACGCGATCACCGTGTGCCAGCCGGCGTGGTTCAGCCGCGCGATCGCCTCCAGCGCGCCGGGCAGCGGCTTCCATTCGTCGGGCGACTTGATGTATTCGTCGCTGTCGGCGTTGATGGTGCCGTCGCGGTCGAGGATGACGAGTTTCATGTTGCTAAGCGCGACAGGTCGGCGACGCGGTTCATCGCCTGGTGAAGGGTGGCCAGCAGCCCGAGGCGATTCAGGCGCAAGTCGGCCTCTTCGGCGTTGACCATCACGCCGTCGAAGAAAGCATCCACGGGCGCGCGCAAGACAGCGAGCGTTTGCAACGAACTGGTGTAATCGCCGGCCTGGAACTGTGTGGCGGCTTTGGGCGCGGCATCTTTCATGGCCGCGTACAGCGCCTGTTCGGCAGGTTCCTTGAGCAGTGCGGGATTCACGTGCGCGTCGGCCTGGTCGGCTTTCTTCAGGATGTTGCCGATGCGCTTGTTGGCCGAAGCCAGCGCCGGCGCTTCGGGCAATGCCGCGAAGGCGCGCACCGCCGCCAGCCGCTTGGGCACATCGCCCAGGCGCTGCGGGCGCAAGGCCAGCACCGCATCCACTTCCTGCGCGGTGTAGCCCTGCTCGCGCAGCGAGGCGGCCATGCGGTCGTAGATGAAGTCGGTGAGTTGCGCCTGCGCCTGCGCCGGCGCGTCCTTGAAGACGCCAAAAGCCAGCGCCAGCAGTCCCGCGAGCTCCAGCGGCAAATCCTTTTCGACCAGCATGCGCACCACGCCCAGCGCATGCCGCCGCAAGGCGAAGGGGTCCTTGTCGCCGCTCGGCAGATTGCCGATGGCGAACATGCCGGCCAGCGTTTCGAGCTTGTCGGCCAGCGCGACCACGGTACCCGTTGCACCGCGCGGCAACGTGTCGCCGGCGAAACGCGGCTTGTAGTGATCCTCGATCGCGTCCGCCACTTCGGCGCCCAGCTGGTCGTGCAGGGCGTAGTAGCGGCCCATGATCCCTTGCAACTCGGGAAACTCGCCAACCATGTCCGTGACGAGGTCGGCCTTGGCCAACTGCGCCGCGCGATCGGCGTGCGCGGCGAGTTCGCCGCCACCCACTTGCGCGCCGATCACCTTGGCAATGGCGCGGACCCGCTCGACCCGCTCGCCTTGGGTGCCCAGCTTGTTGTGATAGACCACCTTGGCCAGGCTCTCGACGCGCGACTCGAGACTCTTCTTGCGATCCTGGTCGAAGAAGAACTTGGCATCGGCCAGCCTCGGACGCACCACGCGCTCGTTGCCTTGCACCACGGCGCTGGCATCGTCGGGCCGGATATTGCTCACGACCAGAAAGCGATTCGTCAGCTTGCCGCTCGCGTCGAGCAACGGAAAATATTTCTGGTTGGCCTTCATCGTGAGGATGAGGCACTCCTGCGGCACGTCGAGAAACTCCTTCTCGAACTCGCAAACCAGGACGTTGGGCCGCTCGACCAGCGCCGTGACTTCATCCAGCAAGGCGTCATCGTCGATGGGCTTCGCGCCTTGTCCCACCTTCACCGCGGCTGCCGCGAGCTGGCGCTCGATTTCGGCGCGGCGTTCGGCGAATCCGGCGATCACCGCGCCCTCCTTCGCCAGCGTCGACGCATAGGCATCCGCCTCTTTCAGCGTGATGACAGGGCGGGCAGCTTCGAAGCGATGTCCTTGCGTGGTGTTGCCCGCCTTCAAGCCGAGCGCCTGGACGGGCACGACTTCGGCGCCATGCAGCGCAAGGAGCGAATGTGCCGGCCGCACGAACTTCACGTCGGTCCAGCCATCGGCCAGCTGATAGGTCATCACCTTGGGGATCGGCAGCTTGGCGATGCTTTCGGACAAGGCCTGCTGCAGGCCTTCGGCCAGCGTCGCGCCTTTCATCACGCTGTCGTAGAACAGCGCCTCGGCTTTCCCATCCATCGCGCGCTTCAGACCGGGCACCGCGGACGCGTCCGCGCCCAGTGCCGCCAATCGCTTCAGCAAGGCCGGCGTGGGCTGTCCCGCAGCATCGAGGCCAACGTTCACCGGCATCAATTTTTGCGACACCGGCTTGTCCGCTGCCTGGCTGGCGACATCGGTGATGTGCGCGGCCAGCCGCCGCGGCGAAGCGAACGCGGTGGACTGTGACTGCTGGGAGGCCAGTCCCAGTGCCTGGAGGCGATCGAGCAGCCCTTTGCTGAACGCCTCGCCCAGCTTCTTCAAGGCCTTGGGCGGCAATTCTTCGACGAACAGTTCGACGAGCAGGTTTTGACGCGCCATGGCTATTGCAGTTCAGCGGGGCTGTAATGCAGCACCGTGGGGAAAGGGTCGTAGAAATGGTGCAGCAGCGCGCGCCACTCCTGATACTGGACGGACTGGCGAAAACCGACCGTATGGTCTTCGAGCCGCTGCCAGCGCACCAGCAACATGTAGTGGTGATCGTTCTCCAGGCAATGCTGCAGCTCATGGCCAGCGTAGCCTTTCATCGCCGCGATGATGGACTGGGCTTTCGCGAACGCCGCTTCGAACTCCGCGGTGCGGCCCGGCCTGACCTGCAATTGGGCGATCTCGAGGATCATCAGGCGGCCTTCTTCTGCAGTTGATCGACCCACTCGCGCGGCGCCATCGGAAACCCGAGGCGCTCGCGGCTGTCGTAGTAACTCTGTGCCACGCTGCGTGCGAGGTTGCGAATGCGTCCGATGTAAGCGGCGCGCTCGGTGACGCTGATGGCGCCGCGCGCGTCCAGCAGGTTGAAGCTGTGCGCCGCCTTGAGCAACTGCTCGTACGCGGGCAAGGCCAGATGCTGTTCCATCAGGTACTTGGCCTGCTTCTCGTGCGCCGCGAAAGCGGTGAACAGGAATTCGGCGTCGCTGTGCTCGAAGTTGTAGGCCGACTGTTCCTTCTCGTTCTGCAGATACACGTCACCGTACGACAAGCCCTCCGTCCACGCGAGGTCATAGACGTTGTCCACGCTTTGCAGGTACATCGCCAGGCGCTCCAGCCCGTAGGTGATCTCGCCGGTGATCGGCTTGCAATCGATGCCGCCCACTTGCTGGAAATAAGTGAACTGGGTCACTTCCATGCCATTGAGCCAGACCTCCCAGCCCAGCCCCCAGGCGCCGAGCGTGGGATTTTCCCAGTCGTCCTCGACGAAGCGGATGTCGTTCTTCTTCAGGTCGAAGCCAAGCGCCTCGAGCGATCCGAGATACAGCTCGAGAATGTTCGCGGGCGCGGGTTTGAGCACCACCTGGTACTGGTAATAGTGCTGCAGCCGATTCGGGTTCTCGCCATAGCGGCCGTCCTTGGGCCGCCGGCTGGGCTGCACATAGGCGGCCTTCCACGGCTCCGGGCCGAGCGCACGCAAGAAGGTGGCCGTGTGCGAGGTGCCCGCTCCGACTTCCATGTCGTAGGGCTGCAGCAGCGCGCAACCTTGCTGGTCCCAGTAGGACTGCAATTTCAGGATGATTTGCTGGAAGGTCAACATGCTGCGAGGGGGAAACCGCTGATTTTACGGGGCGAACGTCCTTGCGCTGCCGAGGCCCTCGTCGCTAGCCTCTTTCAGAGGGAATGCGAGAAAGCCGCCGCTGCCACAGAGTGGCGGCCGCGATGATGCCCAGGCCAAGCAGCCAGAGCGGCCAAAGGCCCATGCGCGACACCCACCAGGCGTAGGCAGTGATGCCGGTGCGCCCCGTCACTTCGCCGGCCAGCACGCCGCGCGTATACCGCGGCAATATGTGGGAGACGTGGCCGCGGTCGTCGATGATGGCCGTGGCGCCGGTGTTGGTCGCGCGGATCATCGGGCGTTGGAACTCGATGGACCGCATCCGGCTGATCTGCAAATGCTGGTCGATGGCCACGGTGTTGCCGAACCAGCCGATGTTGCTGACGTTCACGAGGATGGTGGGCGCCAGCGCGGCGTCGGCGAACTGCACGCCGAGTTCCTCGCCGAACAAGTCCTCGTAACAGATGTTGGGCGCCAACCGTTCGCCCTTCCATTCGAAAGCCGGTTGCCCGAGCGAGCCGCGATTGAAATCGCCCAGGGGGATGTTCATCATGCGCGTGAACCACTTGAACAGCGGCGGGATGAATTCGCCGAACGGCACCAGGTGGTGCTTGTCGAAGTGATAAATCGGCGCGTCCGGTTTGAAGCCGACCACGGAGTTGGTGTAGCCCTGGTCGAAACTGCCCAGCGGAATGCCGACCAACGCGGCCTGCTCACCGGCGGCGAAGCGGGCTTTCAGCGCCTCGAAGTAGCCGTGCGGCAGGTCCTGCGGCAGCATCGGTATGGCCGTTTCGGGCGCTACCACCAGGCTGGCCGTGCTGGCCTGGAGCTGACGGCCGTACCAATCCAACGCGATGGGAATGCCGGTGCCGCCCTGGAACTTCTCGTCCTGCGGTATGTTGCCTTGAAGCAAGGCAACGGATAAGGCAGGCCTGTCGCCGGTGGACGAAGCCGCGGGCAGTGTGGCCACATTGCAAGCCGCGAGCAAGCCCGCGGTGACGCCCAACACGATCCAGTGGCGCGATGAGCGCAGTGCCGCCCGGCCGGCGAACAGCGACAACATGAACGCCAGCAGCGCGGCCACGAAACCGATCCCGTGAACGCCGATGCGGCTGGCGAGAAACGACAGCGGCCCGTCGACGTGCGCGTAACCGCCGGCGCCCCAGGGAAAGCCGGTGAACCAGGTCACGCGCAGCAGTTCCGCGATCATCCAGGCCGCAGCAAAAATCAAGGCGCGTACCGGCGCGGTGTGCCGGCGCAAGGCGCCGAACACCGCGCAAGCCGCCGCATAGTAGAGCGACAGCAGTCCCGCGAGCGCGAGCACGGCGAGCGCGGTAAGCGGTGCGGCCAGGCCGCCGTACACGTGCATCGAAATGAAGAGCCACCAGAAAGTGGCGCAAAGCCAGGTGGTGGCGAAGACCCAGCCCAACAGAGCTGCACGCTGCCACGAGCCGGCCGCGCGAACAAGCCACGCCAGTGCCGCGAGCGAAAGAAGTTGCAGCCACCACTGCGGCTGGCCGTTCCACGGCGCTGCGATGGACAGCGCTTGCGCGCCGCCCGCCAGGATGGCAATGACGAACGGTGCCAGCCGCACTGGCAGCGTTGAGGAAAACATGTCAAGAACGCGGCGGAAATTCAGCCGGTCTGGTCATCGTCGGGCACCGGCGAAACCTTGAACCAGCGCACCGCACCGCCCTTGGTGTGCAGCACCACGAAGTTCAGGCCGGCGAGCGTGTGGTGTTCGCCCCGCTTGGGCACGTGACCCATTTCGTGCGCGATCAGCCCGCCGACGGTGTCGAACTCCTGCTGCGCATCCGTGGGCGTGAGCTTGACGCCGAACGCTTCATTGACGCGGTCGATCGCCGTGTCGCCGCTGACGCGGTAGGTGCGATCGGCCAGGCCGAAGATGTCGCCCTCGTTTTCCTCGATGTCGAATTCGTCCTCGATCTCGCCGACAATCTGCTCGAGCACGTCTTCGATGGTGATCAGCCCGGCGATGCGGCCGAATTCGTCGACCACCACGGCAAGGTGATTGCGATTGCCGCGAAATTCGCGCAACAGGTCGTTCAAGCCCTTGCTCTCGGGCACGAAGACGGGCGGGCGCAGCAAAGCCCGAATGTTCAGTTCGGGGGCGCGCTGCAGCTTGAGCAGGTCCTTGGCCAGCAGGATGCCGATGATGTTTTCGCGCTCGCCCTCGTACACCGGGAAGCGCGAGTGCGCCGTGTCGATCACGACGCCGAGGATGTCGTCGTGCGGCGAATCGATGTTGAGCATGTCCATGCGAGGCGCCGCCACCATCACGTCGCCGGCGGTGAGGTCGGCCATCCGGATGACGCCCTCGAGCATCACCCGCGACTCGGCTCCGATGATGTCGTTGTCTTCGGCGTCCGCCAGTGTCTCGATCAGTTCAGCGCGGGAGTCCGGCCCGGGGTGGATGAACTCGGCAATCTTTTGCAGGAAGGTGCGCCGGTCTTCCTTCTCGTGGAAGGCGCGCGCGGGGTGCGGGTCGGACACAGCCTTGGGATGCAGGACGTGCGGTAGTGGGGGGATCAGTAGGATAACGGAAGAATGCAGCCCAGGCCCGCCGCGGCCGCTCGCCCTGCCAGCATTGTTCCCGGCGCGTGCAGGAGTCCGCGGGCCGGGCCCCAAGCTCAGCCGGCAGACTGGTGCCGCGCGGCGCGCACGCCTTGGCGGACTTCCTGTACTCCGGCCAGAAAACTCCAGAAGCTCTTGGCCTGCACCTTCAGCCCATAGTCCGTCAGCCCCAGTTGCTCCTCCACCATCTCGCTCATATGGCTGTCCAGGGTGGCCGGTGGCAAGCGAAGGTAAGCGTCGGTCTCGGAGCCCGCACGTTCCAGCGCGGCACCGGCCTTGCGCGCGATCTTGAGCATCGCCGTGTTTTCGCTCAGGGCGTGCACGAACAACATCTCCACCCCCTGATTGCGCGCATGCACGACACAGCGCTCGAACAAGCGGGTGCCGTAGCCGCGGCCGCGCGCCTTCTTGAGCACCGACACGCCGAATTCCGCGCACGAGAAATGCTCGCGGTCGGAGGAAAACGCCAGGTGCGCCATGGCGATCAGTTCGAGCTTGCGGTTGTAGATGCCCAGGATGTCGTCGCGCTCGAAATGCAGGCCGTCGACGTAACGTTGTATTTGTTCGTTCGTGGCGGCGTAGCCGAAACGCAGGTACCGGTCTTGCGCGTCGAGGGCGACCAGATGGGCTGCAATGCGGCCGCGATGGCGCGGACCCAGCGAGCGGATCGGGACCACCGGCGAAGCTCTGTCTACCTCATGCGTTTCCACCATTCAGCCAATTTAAGGGTTTTCACCAGGAAGCGCACCTAAGAATTGGGGCTCACCCCCGATTCAGGTAGTTCTACCTACAGCAGCATCGCGTGCCGGCCACGTCAAATCGAAAACGTAGCTTGTCTTGAAGCGCGGCTCCGCACTTTCGTTAGAGTGGAGCCATCGCTTTTGCTTTTGTATTGGAGACGCGCTCATGAACACGGCTTTGCCGCAATCGGCCGCCCAGCAGCTTTCCGCCTGGGACAACCCGATGGGCACCGATGGTTTCGAGTTCATCGAGTACGCGGCGCCCGACCCGAAGGCGATGGGTGAACTGTTCGAGCGGATGGGATTCAGGCCGATCGCCCGGCATCGCCACAAGCGTGTGCTGCTGTATCGCCAGGGCGGCATCAACTTCATCATCAATGCCGAGCCCGATTCCTTTGCGCAGCGCTTCGCGCGCCAGCATGGCCCGAGCATCTGCGCGATCGCCTTCCGGGTACGCGATGCCAAGGCGGCGTACGAGCGGGCGATTGCGCTGGGCGCGTGGGGGTATGCGGGGGTCGCGGGCCCGGGCGAATTGAACATCCCCGCGATCAAAGGCATCGGCGACAGCCTGATCTATCTCGTGGACCGCTGGCGCGGCAAGAACGGCGCGAAGGAAGGCGACATCGGCAACATCGGCTTCTACGACGTCGATTTCGAAGCGCTGCCCGGAATCGATTCGCATGAGGCGCTCGATCCGCCCGGGCACGGCTTGACGTACATCGACCACCTCACGCACAACGTGCACCGCGGGCGCATGGGCGAGTGGGCCGGTTTCTACGAGCGCCTGTTCAACTTCCGCGAGATCCGCTACTTCGATATCGAGGGCCAGGTGACCGGAGTGAAGAGCAAGGCGATGACCAGCCCCTGCGGAAAAATCCGCATTCCAATCAATGAAGAGGGCAACGAAAAAGCCGGACAGATTCAGGAGTACCTGGACATGTATCACGGCGAAGGCATACAACATATCGCCCTGGGTTCGTCCAACCTGCACCACACGGTGGACCGGATGCGGGCCAGCGGCGTGAAGCTGCTGGACACCATCGATACCTATTACGAGCTGATCGACAAGCGCATCCCGGGGCACGGCGAAGACGTGGCGGAATTGCACAAGCGCAAGATCCTCGTGGACGGCAAGGCAGGGGCGCTGCTGCTGCAGATCTTCAGCGAGAACCAGCTGGGCCCCATCTTTTTCGAATTCATCCAGCGCAAGGGCGACGACGGTTTCGGCGAAGGCAATTTCAAGGCGCTGTTCGAAAGCATCGAGCTGGACCAGATGCGGCGCGGCGTGCTGCCGGACGCCAGGAGCTGACTACGCGCGCATGGGGGCCGCGCCCGAGGAGTCGCGCGGCGAGCGCGCGTAGCCCGTCTCGATACCGCAGGAACCCTTGAACCCTGCGAGCCGGAAAATTTCGACCGGCTCGGGAACCCCTTTCAGATGTCGAGGTCCCATCGGCTCGACATCGACCTGGCCGGTGACCAGCGAGTGGCAATCGTGGGTAATGGCGACGCCGCCCGGTGAGGCCAGGTTCTGCACCCGGCTTGCCAGGTGGATCGTGAGCCCGTGGGCGAGGCCGCCGGTGCGGCCGTCATGCGGTTGCGCATCGCAGGCGACCCAGCCGGAGTGCAAGCCCACGCGTATGGACAGGCCCGAATCCGAGCGCGCGAACTCGGCCTGCATGTGCAGCGCCGACGCGCATGCCAAGTGCGCATGGCTTTCGAGTTCGGCGGGCGCACCGAACAAAGCCATCACGCCGTCGCCCAAGGTGCGCATGACGGTGCCATCGAAGCGTTCCACCGCCTCGCACATCAACTTGATCGCGGGTTGCAGCCGGTGCATCGCCTGTTCGGGGGCGAGTTGCGCTATCTGCTCGGTGGAATTGGCGATGTCGGCGAACAAGACCGTGACCTGCCTGCGCTGGTGCGGTGGGTGGTTGTCGACCGGCAAGGGCTCGTGCTCGGGGGCCCCCGCTGTACCGCCGGATGTGAAACGCGCCTTGAGCCGCCTGCCGCAGCCTGCACAGAATCGAGCGGAAGGCGGGCTATCGAAGCCGCACGCGCAATTGCCCGCGCGCGCGCTCAGGCCCGGACCGCTCGCGACGAGCGCTTCGGGGCTCCCCGTGTGACAGGACGGTTCTCCCATGCGTCAAATAGTGCGAAGTAGGTAGGTAACAAACTGAGCGGACACTAACGCCTGAGAGGAAATGCCTTAGATGGGTGAAGTGTCTTGATGTTAATTTGTGTGTCATGCCATTACCAGACCGCCAGGAGGCGATAGCCGCTTATGACATTGCAACGCAGGAGGAGACACGCCTTTGGGAGCTTGCCGGGGACAAAGGTCCTGGCCGAGATGGCTACGATGCGCGCCTGTGGCAGCAATGGCTAGATTCCATAAGCCTCAGCAGCCGCCTGGCTGAGGTGCTGCGCAAATCTCTGCCCACCGAAATCGTCCCGCTTTGATAGAGCGAAGTAGGTAGGTGATTACCTGCGCGCACTGTCCGCCGCGCCGATGAGAATGTGCTTAAAATATAATCAGCAGCACACCGCAGTACCCTATGCCGAACTCCCAACAGTCTCCCTTGGAAGAGCCTGGAAAGCGCACTGGCGAGGGCTCTCGCAGCATCCTGCCGCACTTGCAGCGGCAGCAGCAGACGCAGATAAAGGTGCCGGTAAAGCGCCCAAAGCCTGACGCCGACTCAACCCTGCCCCCTAAGCCGCGATAACCCGCAGGCGCTTACTCGTGCGGGCAACAAAAAACCGGCTCGGTGGCCGGTTTTCTATTGAGCGATGCGCGGATCAGCGGCGTTGGGTGTAGTCGATCAGCCTGCGCCAAGCGAGATCGGCTTCCAGCATTAAAGGCGGACTCATTAGCCGATTACGCGTGCTCTGCGCGGATTTGTTCGCCCGCATTTGGGCAGTGTTCGCAGCGTCCTTGAGCACGCGCAAATTCGGATCGGCGTACTCGGCGGCGAGTGCAAGCAGATTCAACGAAA
>JAQGMT010000319.1 GCA_028292185.1 Ramlibacter sp.
ACGCCTTCGACCAGCAGGTGCCCTTGCGCCAGGATGGCGACCATCACGCGCTCGAGGAAGCGGTCCTGGCCCACCACCACGCGCTTCACTTCATAAAGGATCTGCTCCATGAGGTGAGCGGTGTCGCTGTCCTGGCGTGTCATGTTTTCCATGTGTGTGCGCGATGTTGTTCGTGAAGGGGGAGGTTAGAACGGCGGCAGCCCGGCGGCGGCGGCGGCGTTCTCGATGGGCACGGCAAACCCGATGCCGATGAAGGTGCGCGCCGGCGTCGGATTCAGGATGGCGGTGACGATCCCCACCACCTCGCCGTCCATCGTTATCAGCGGGCCGCCCGAATTGCCGGGATTGGCGGCCGCATCGAACTGGATCAGGTTGGTCATTTCCTGCTTGCCTTGGGGCGAACGGAAGGCGCGCTTCAGGCCGGAGATGATGCCGCCGGAAGCCGAAGGGCCGATGCCGAACGGGAAGCCGACCGCCAGCACCTTGTCGCCGGGCGCGAGATCGGCCGTGGAGCGCATGGTGGCGGGGATCAGGTCATCGGGAATCTTGTGCGCTTGCAGCACCGCGAGGTCGTTCTCCGGCTGCACGCCGGTGACCGAAGCCGTGGCCTCCAGGCCGTCGGAGAAGATCACCTTGATCTGGTCGGCGCCGGACACCACGTGCAGGTTGGTGAGAATCACCCCCTTGTCGATGATGACCACACCGGTGCCCACGCCGTGCTCGACTTCATCGTCGGCTCCGCCCTTGGGTGCATCGCCGGTGGCCGGGCCCAATGCCTTCGGCTTGGCGGACGCCTTGGGCAGCGGCGATTCGGGGTCGTCCTTGAGCCGGCTGCGTTTCACATAGCTGACCACGCGCACCACCGAAGGCTGGATCTTTTCGTAGGCCTTCGCGTATTCCGAAGGCATCACCTGGGTCTCCATCGTCTTCATGACGGCGTGGTTGATGTCCTCCTGCGTCAGCTTGCGCTGCATCGGGCGCAGGCCCAGGCTCAAGCTGAAGGCCAGCAGTGCGGCCATGACCAGGATGGCTGTCCAGAGCAGGCGGGGACTGGAAGGCGAGACGCGCCAGCGGGAAGTGCGCTCCGCTGGCGTAGGCTGCGTGGGCGCGGCCTCGGGAGTGCTTTCGGCCGGGCGGGCCGAGCGGCTGGAGCTGTAAAGGGCTGGCCTGCGCATTCGTTCACCTAGTAATCCAAAACCGGGGCGAAAACGAGAATCGCCACAGCGACAAAACGCCACAGCGATAAAACCGAAATCGCACGGTATCACGGTTTGCGCGCGCCTGCACGGGGGCTGCGCCATCGGGCATCATGACGCCATGCCGGCGTGGATTGATACACATTGCCACCTCGACGCACAGGAGTTCCGCGGCGATGTGGCCGGCGTGCGCGAGCGTGCCGCCGCGGCCGGCGTGTCGCACTGCATCCTGCCGGCGGTCGAGGTGGGCAACTTTGCTCGGGTGCGCGAGCTGGCGCATCGCTTCGCCGACAGTTATGCGCTGGGCATCCATCCGCTGTGCACGCCGAGCGCTGCCGACGCCGATCTGCAGGCGCTCGACCAGGCGCTCGCCGCCGCCAAGGATGATCCGCGCCTGGTCGCGGTCGGCGAAATCGGCCTCGACTACTTCATCGCCGGGCTCGACCCGGCACGCCAGGAGCTCTTCTATCGCGAGCAACTGGCAATTGCGCGGCGGCATGGGCTGCCCGTCATCGTGCATGTGCGGCAATCCGCCGATCGGCTGCTCAAGCACTTGCGCGCCATCGACGGGGTGGGCGGCATTGCGCACGCGTTCAATGGCAGCGCGCAGCAGGCCCATGAATTCATCAAGCTCGGCTTCAAGCTCGGGTTCGGCGGCAGCCTCACTTTCGATCGGGCGCTGCAGATCCGGCGGCTCGCGACCGACTTGCCGCTGTCGGCGCTGGTGCTGGAAACCGACTCGCCCGACATCCCGCCGCACTGGTTGTACCGCACCGCGCAGCAGCGGGCCGCCGGCGAGGCGCAAGGGCGCAACGAGCCGGCGCAGTTGCCGCGCATCGCGCAGGTGCTGGCGCAACTGCGGGGGATCGAGCTCGATGAGCTCGCCGCGGCAAGCACATCCAACGCGTGCGATGCCTTGCCACGGCTGCGCGCGCTCTTAACTGCCTGACTCGCGGCGTTTCACGGCTTCGCGATAAGTCTGCGGGGTCTGCGGCTTGATGAACACCGCCACGACCTCCGCATGGGTGCTGCACACGCTTTTTTCGATCTCGAGCACCACCCGTTCGATATCCGGGGCGCGCAGTTCGTCGGCGAATTCCAGGCTGAGGTTCACTACCACCTGGTCGGGCGCGAGTTGCACGGTGATCACGCCGTTGGCGTGCACGACGCCCGGCTGCTCGGCGGCCAGCCGCAGCAGCGACTGGTTCAGCCTGGCGTCGGCCTGTTCGCCGATCAGCAAGCTCTTGCTTTCGCGGGCAAGCAGGACCGCGGTCGCCGCCAGCACCACGCCGATGGCGATCGATGCCACGCCGTCGTACACCGGGGCATCCAGGCTGGACGACGCGAAGGTGCCGGCGGCGGCGATCAGGATGCCGATCAACGCGGCGCTGTCTTCGAACAGCACCATGAACGAGGCGGGGTCCTTGCTGCGCCGGAACCCTTCGACGAAGCCCGAGGACCCTTTCGCCGCCTTGAATTGGCGCAGCGAGATCCACCACGAGCCGCCCTCGAACAGGAAGGCCAGGGCGAGCACCACGTAGTTGACCAGCGGATCCTTGATCGGCTCGGGCGCGCGGACATGCGCGATGCCCTGGATGATGGAAACCCCCGCGCCCAGCGCGAAGATCAGCAGGGCGACGATGAAACTCCAGAAGTAAAACTCGCGCCCGTAGCCCAGGGGGTGTTCGGCATCGGCCCGGGCCCGGGCCTGGCGCATGCCGTACAGCAGCAGCACCTCGTTGCCGGTGTCCACCACCGAATGCACCGCTTCGGACAGCATCGAGGAACTGCCGGTCCACACCGCCGCGACCGCCTTGGTCAGCGCGACCAGAATATTTCCGGCCAGCGCGGCGAAGACCGCGTGGCGCGAGGACGGGGCCGATCCCATCGCCCGCGAGCTGGCTTACAGGCGACCCAGGGCCGGCGAATGCAGCAAGGTGCCCGCGCCGTCGCCCAGCAGGAACAGCACGAGGAGGGCCGCCGCCCAGAAGGCGGGGAACTCCCAGCCGCCGTCCTTGTTGCTGAAGAGCCAGCCCTTCTTGCCATGCACCGTGACGATCGTCCCCAGGATGAGAGGGATCAGCAACAGGGCCACATACCGCGGGTAGATGCCCAGGATCAGAAAAGCCGCGCCCCCGAGTTCGGCCGCGAGCGTTGCATAGGCAAACCATCCCGGCAGCCCCAGCGACTTGAAGAAGGCAACCGTTCCGGGAATGGTGAACACCCGCCACTTCAGCATGGCGTGCGCGATGAACAGCGCCGCCAGGGACAGGCGCAGGATGAATACCGCATAAGGCGCCGAGATGACATCGATCACCGGCGGCAACTTTCAGTTTTCGTAGCGTTCCACGGTGCCGATGTCGCGCGGCGTCGCGGTGTCGGGGTCCTCGCCGAACTCGCGCTTGGCGCGGCGCTGGCGCAGCAAGTCCCAGCACTGGTCGAGCTGTTCGCCCAGGTGCTTCAGGCGCTGGTGGGTTTGCTCCGGGTCCTCGGGATGGGCGAGCAGGCGGTGCTCCTCGGCCACGAGTTCGGAGATGTGCTCAAGAAGGGTCCGGTCGCTCATGTTCACTCCAACTTGGCGGGACTTGCAGCATACGCCCATATCCAGCGCCGCGGGGTTGCGGCGTCCGGCTGGCAGGCGCCTGCCCGAGCGTGAATAATCCGCGGGTGAAACCGCGCGTCCCCTCATTGCCCGAAGTCAACTTCTCCGATCAGGGCGCGGTGCGCTACCTGCACCTGGGCACCGAGTGGGTGCAAGGCTCGATGCTGCTGGACAGCCCGTTCGAGATCGAGCTCGAGTATGTGCAGCGCATGATGGCCTGGCTGCTGTTTGTCGAGCCGCAGACGGTGGGCCGCCGCCACGCGATGCAGCTCGGGCTGGGCGCCGCTTCGCTCACCAAGTTCTGCCACAAGAAGCTGCGGATGAAGACCACCGCGATCGAGCTCAACCCGCAGGTGATCGCGGCCTGCCGGATCTGGTTCAAGCTGCCGGCCGACGACACGCGGCTGTCGGTAATCCTGGGCGATGCGGCGGAAGTGGCGGCGCACGAGCACTGGCGGGGCAGCGTCGATGCGCTGCAGGTGGACCTGTACGACCAGGAAGCCGCCGGCCCGGTGCTGGACACCGATGCCTTCTACGCGGATTGCCGCAAATTGCTCACCCAAGACGGCTGCATGACGGTGAACCTGTTCGGCCGTTCGTCCAGCTACCCGCAGAGCCTGGAGAAAATCGCGGCGGCGTTCGGGCCGGGCGCCGTCTGGGCTTTTCGGCCGACGCGCGAGGGCAACACCATCGTGCTGGCCCTGCGCACGCCGCAGCGCCCGAGCCGGACGGTCCTTGCCGAGCGGGCGGAAACCATTGAAACTCGATGGGGCCTGCCCGCCCGCAAATGGTTGCGGGTCTTCAAACCCGCCGACCTGCCAGCTTCATGAACGCCATTGTCAAACCCAAAGTTCCTGTTGGCGCCCCGCCAGCCGGCCCGCTGGAATGGCGCCGCCTGGTCGAATGGCTGAGCCACGACGGGGTGATTTCGGCCGAGGAGGCGCAGCGCACCATCGCCCGCTGTTCGCAGGCCGAGAGCGCGCAGCACCCGCTGGTGCGGCTGGCCGCTGTCGCGATGGAGCGCGCGGGCAACGGCAAGCCCTTGGACATCGAGTCGCTCACCCAGTGGCTGGCAGGGCGGGCCGGGCTCGAATACCTGCGCATCGATCCGCTCAAGGTGGACGTGGGCAAGGTCGCCGACACGATGAGCGCGGGCTACGCCGAGCGCCACAAGGTCTTGCCGGTGCAGGTGACCGCCGCCGAGGTGGTGGTGGCCACCGCCGAGCCGTTTCTCACCGACTGGGTCGAGGAAGTCGGGCGGCAATCCAAGCGCACCGTGCGCCGGGTCATGTCCAATCCGGTGGACATCCACCGCTATACGGCCGAGTTCTTCGCGCTGGCCAAGTCGGTGCGCGCCGCGCTCAAGGCCGGCGGCAATGCGGGCGCCGCCAGCTTCGAGCAGCTGGTCGAACTGGGCAAGACCAGCAAGCAGCTGGACGCCAACGACCAGAGCGTGGTGCAGGTGGTCGATTGGTTGTGGACCTATGCCTTCGACCAGCGCGCCAGCGACATCCACCTGGAGCCGCGGCGCGAGCAAGGCGTGATCCGCTTTCGCATCGACGGGGTGCTGCACCCGGTCTACCAGATGCCCATGGGCGTGCTCAACGCCATGGTTTCGCGCATCAAGCTGCTCGGCCGCATGGACGTGGTGGAAAAGCGGCGGCCGCAGGACGGACGCATCAAGACGCGCAATCCGCGCGGCGACGAAATCGAAATGCGCTTGTCGACGCTGCCCACGGCGTTCGGCGAAAAGATGGTGATGCGCATCTTCGATCCCGACACCGCCGTGAAGGACCTCGACGCGCTCGGCTTCTCGCCGCACGACTCGCAGCGCTGGGAAGCGCTGGTCAGGCGGCCCTACGGGATCATCCTGGTGACCGGGCCGACCGGCTCGGGCAAGACCACGACGCTCTATTCCACGCTCAAGCGCATCGCCACCGAAGAGGTGAACGTGAGCACCGTGGAGGACCCGATCGAAATGATCGAGCCCACGTTCAACCAGACGCAGGTCCAGCCGCAGCTGGATTTCGGTTTTCCCGAGGGCCTGCGCGCGCTGATGCGGCAGGACCCGGACATCATCATGGTGGGCGAAATCCGCGACCTGCAGACCGCGGAGATGGCGGTGCAGGCCGCGCTCACCGGCCACCTGGTGTTCTCCACGCTGCACACCAACGACGCGCCTTCCGCCATCACCCGGCTGATGGAACTGGGTGTTGCGCCCTACCTCATCAACGCAACCCTGCTGGGGGTGCTGGCGCAGCGGCTGGTGCGCACCTTGTGCAAGCAGTGCCGCGAGCTCGACCCGCAGGCCTCGCGCGAAACCCTCGATGCGGCGGCACGGCCGTGGAAGATCAGCGGCCGCTACGAGCCCTACAAGCCGGTGGGCTGCGTCGACTGCCGCATGACCGGGTTCCTGGGGCGGATGGGCCTGTACGAGCTGCTCACCGTGAGCGACGCGTGCAAGCAGCAGGTGAACCAGGCGCCATCGCTGGACGCCTTGCGCAAACAGGCGGTTGCCGACGGCATGCGTCCGCTGCGGCTGGCCGGCGCGCTGCGGGTTGCGGAAGGGCTCACCACCCTTGAGGAAGTGCTCACCGCCACGCCGCCGCTGGAGTGAGGCCGCGGCCGCCCCCGGGGCCGGGGCATAGGTGAAACCCACATCCGCTGAGCCCGGTATTGCTACCACAATCGTCACTCGAAATTTCGTTTTCGAGGAGACAACACGTGAAAATCAAGAGTCAGCAAGACTTCTTTTCGGGCCTGATGTTCATGGTGGTCGGGCTCGGGTTCGCCTGGGGCGCGACGACCTACACCATCGGCGAAGGGGCCCGCATGGGCCCAGGCTACTTCCCGCTGCTGCTGGGCATCGTGCTGGCCGGCCTGGGCGGCTTCATCGTTTTTGAATCGCTGGTGGTCGAAACCGAGGACGGCGAGCCGATCGGCAAGTGGGCGTGGAAGCCACTGGGCTACATCATCGGCGCCAACCTGCTGTTCGGCATCCTGCTCGGCGGGCTGCCCAGCATCGGGTTGCCGGCCATGGGCATGGTGATCGCGATCTACGGGCTCACGCTCGTCTCGGCCCTGGCGGGCGAGGAGTTCAAGATCAAGGAGGTGCTGATCCTGGCGACCATCCTGGCGATCGGCAGTTACCTGGCCTTCATCATGCTGCTGAAGCTGCAGTTTCAGGTCTGGCCCAGTTTCATCACCGGTTGAAAGAAGAGACATCCCATGGACTTGATTTCAAACCTCGCGATCGGCTTCGGCGTCGCCGTGACGCCCATCAACCTGCTGTATTGCTTTATCGGCTGCCTGCTGGGCACGCTGATCGGCGTGCTCCCCGGCATCGGTCCGGTGGCCACCATCGCCATGCTGCTGCCCGCCACGTACGCGCTGCCGCCCGTGTCGGCGCTGATCATGCTGGCCGGCATCTACTACGGCGCGCAGTACGGCGGCTCCACCACCGCGATCCTGGTCAACCTGCCGGGTGAGTCGTCCTCGGTGGTGACGGTGATCGACGGCTACCAGATGGCAAGGCAGGGCCGCGCAGGCCCCGCGCTGGCGGCGGCGGGCCTGGGCTCGTTCTTCGCCGGCTGCGTGGGCACGCTGATCCTGGCCGCGTTCGCCGCGCCGCTGACCGAGGTGGCGTTCAAGTTCGGCCCGGCCGAATACTTCTCGCTGATGATCCTGGGACTGATCGGCGCCGTGGTGCTGGCATCGGGCTCGCTGATCAAGGCCATCGCGATGATCGTGCTGGGCCTGCTCATGGGCCTGGTCGGCACCGACGTGAACTCCGGCGTCGCGCGCTACTCGTTCGACATCCCCGAACTCACCGACGGCATCGGCTTCATCACCATCGCGATGGGCGTGTTCGGCTACGGCGAAATCATCAGCA
Organism: Ramlibacter sp.; assembly: GCA_028292185.1. Lineage (GTDB taxonomy): Bacteria > Pseudomonadota > Gammaproteobacteria > Burkholderiales > Burkholderiaceae_C > Ramlibacter. The sequence goes on from JAQGMT010000319.1 coordinate 7,691, forward strand.
ACCTGTCCAAGTCGGAAGAGCACCGCGAGGTGTTCACCGGCAAGGTCAAGGGCCTGTTCCCCACCAAGGAAGACTTCCGCAACATGATTCCGGCGGTGCTGCGCGGCACGGCGCTCGGCTCGGCGCTGGGCATCCTGCCGGGCGGCGGCGCTCTGCTGGCTTCGTTCGCGGCCTACACGGTCGAAAAGAAGACCAAGCTGCGTCCGGGTGAAGTCCCGTTCGGCAAGGGCAACATCCGCGGTGTGGCGGCGCCCGAGTCGGCCAACAACGCCGGCGCGCAGACCTCCTTCATTCCGCTGCTCACGCTCGGCATCCCGCCCAACGCCGTGATGGCGCTGATGGTGGGCGCGATGACCATCCACAACATCCAGCCGGGCCCGCAGGTGATGACCAGCAACCCGCAGCTGTTCTGGGGCCTGATCGCTTCGATGTGGCTGGGCAACCTGATGCTGATCATCCTGAACCTGCCCCTGATCGGCATGTGGATCAAGCTGCTGACGGTGCCCTATCGCTGGCTGTTCCCGGCCATCGTGCTGTTCTGCGCCATCGGCGTTTACTCCACCAACAACAACACCTTCGACGTCTGGCTGGTCGGCATCTTCGGCTTCATCGGCTATGTGTTCATCAAGCTGGGGTGCGAGCCCGCGCCGCTGCTGCTCGGATTCATCCTGGGGCCGATGATGGACGAGAACCTGCGGAGGGCGATGCTGTTGTCGCGCGGCGACTGGAGCGTGTTCGTGACCCGGCCGCTGTCCGCCGGCCTGCTGGCGGCGGCGCTGCTGCTGATCATCATCGTGGCGCTGCCTTCGATCAAGGCCAAGCGCGAGGAAGCGTTCGTCGAAGATTAAATTGTTTAACTTCAAAAACGCTGCGCGTTTTTGAAGTTGCCTAATCAGTTGAAAAAGCGCGGCAAGCCGCGCTTTTTCAATGGGAGGCCGCGCTGCACGTTGTTTCGCGCGGCCTGGTGGAGGGAGCACGTACGCTGCGCGTCGTGCGGTCGGCGACAATGCGGGGATCAATGTTGCCCAATCAAAGCCACCCCCAGCGCGTCGCGCTGCACAACGAGATCCACGCGCGGCCGCCGGAGGCGATGAGCCCGCCGCTGGCGATCTCGCAGCTGGTGATGCTGGGGGACGCGCAGCAACGCGAAGCCAGCCGCGCGCACGTGGCGGCGCTGCTGCGCGATCATCACTTGCCGCAGCCCGACGCGCACTCCAACCACATCCGGATGGATCTGGGCACTTTCCGCCTGCGCTGGGAACTGCACACGGAATTCGTGTCGTGGAGTTTTTCCCGGGCTTGCGAGGCCGCGGCCTTCGGTGAGCGTGAGCCGCCGACGGCCGTCTCCGCGGTGCCCAAGGACTGGCTGGCCGCGCTGCCGGGCGAGTGTCTGGCCAGTTTGCACCTCTGGGTCTTGCCCACCGAAGCTTTCACGAGCAGCGCGCAAGTGGTCAAGCAGGTCCTGAGCGAGGACACGCTGGTGGGAGCGACCGTGGCGCAAGGGCACGGCGAGGTGTACACGGATTTCGCGATTCACCCCGACGGATTTTCGCGCATGGTGCTGCTCGCGGCCGGGACCGCGCCACGCCGCCTGGGGCGGCTGGTGCAGCAGTTGCTCGAGATCGACACCTATCGCATGGCCGCACTGCTGGGGCTGCCCGCAGCGCGCGAAGCGGCGACGGTGCTGGCGTTTGCCGAGCGTGAGTTGGCGGAGCTGGCCGACGCGATTCGTGTCGCCGGCCCGCACGAGGAGCCGCAGCTGCTCGACCGCCTCACCAAGCTTGCCGGCCAGGTCGAGAGCCAGTACGCCGGAACCCATTCGCGCTTTTCCGCCAGCGCCGCCTATTTCGAGCTGGTGGATCGCCGGATCGAAGACATCGGCGAGTCGCGGCTGGGCGGGCTGCAGACTTTGGGCGAATTCATCGAACGTCGCCTGTCGCCGGCGCGCGCCACGTGCGCCTGGGCGACGCGCCGGCAGGACGCGTTGTCGCAGCGCGTTTCGCGCATCAGCAACCTGCTGCGCACGCGCGTGGAGATCGAGCAGCAGCAAAGCAGCCAGGCCCTGCTGGCCACGATGAACAAGCGCCAGGGCCTGCAGCTGAAACTGCAGGCGACGGTCGAAGGCCTGTCGGTGGCGGCGATCACGTATTACATCGTCGGCCTGGTGAGCTACCTCGCCACCGGCGCCCAGGCCATCGGCTGGCCGTGGAGCCCCGAGATCACCGCGGCCTGCGCGATTCCGGTGGTGGCTGTGTCCGTCTGGTTGGCGTTGCGCCGCCTGCATCACCGCTTGCTCGGGGAGTAGGGCGATCCGCACCACCGGAGACGCGCGCTCGTGAGCGGGCCCAACGACCAGCGGCTGCTGCCCGGCCTGGTGCTCGCCATGCTCGGCGCCATTGCCTTCAGCGGCAAGGCCATCATCGTGAAGCTCGCCTACCGTTATGGTGTGGATGCGGTCACGCTGATCATGTACCGCATGCTGTTCGCCCTGCCGATCTTCGCGGTGATGGCCTGGTGGGCCGGCCGCGGCAAGCCGCCGCTGTCCGGCCACGACTGGCTCGGGGTCGCCGGACTGGGCTTCAGCGGCTATTACCTTTCCAGCTTCCTCGATTTCGCCGGCCTGCAATACATCACCGCGTCGCTCGAGCGGCTGATCCTGTACCTCAGCCCGACGCTGGTGCTGCTATTGAGCTGGGTGCTGTATCGCAAGAAGGTCCGCTCCTCGCAATTGATCGGCATGGCCATCAGCTACTGCGGCGTGGTGCTGGTGTTCGGCCACGAATTGCGGCTGGACGGTGGACAGGCCGCGCTGGGCAGCGCGCTGGTGTTCGCCAGCGCGGTGACTTACGCCGTGTACCTCGTGTACAGCGGCCACCTGGTGCAGCGCCTGGGTTCGCTGCGCCTGGTCGGCCTGGCCACCGGCGTCGCGTGCCTGTTCTGCCTGCTGCAGTTCGTGCTGCTGCGGCCGCTGGGCAGCGCGCTGCAGGTTGCGCCGCAGGTGATCTGGTTGTCGGTGCTCAATGCGACGCTGTGCACCGCGGTGCCGGTGCTGCTGGTGATGATGGCGATCGAGCGCATCGGCCCGGCGCTGTCGGCGCAGACGGGCATGGTCGGCCCGATGTCCACCATCCTCATGGGCGTGCTGATCCTGGACGAGCCGTTCACCGCATGGATCGCGGCAGGCACGGTGCTGGTGATCGCCGGGGTCTTCGTCGTCAGCCGCGGGGCCGGGCGCTAGTTCACTGGGGCGAACCGCCGCCGTGCGGCCCGGCACCAAGGTGCCGCCAGATCGGCTCCTTTGACCCTGGGGCGCGCCGGCGTTTGTACCTACAGTGCAGCTAGCTCAGCCATACGAAGCCCGCTGTCATGAAGTACCGTTCCATTCCCGCCCCGCACTGACATGCGGTGGTTCAAGCCCAATATTCGAAGCAGCCTGCATGGCTTGCTCGGCAATCCCGGTCCGCCGTCCGATTCGGTGCTCGATCGCGCCACGGATGACATCCGTGAGTCGATGCTGGCCCTGATCGCACGGCGTGGTGCGGCACAGTATCCGGGGTTGCTCCGCCGGATCCGCTACGCCGAAGACCTGCAATCGCTTTGGTACCTGCGGGGCGACCTGATGGCTGCCGTGGCCGCGACACGCGGTGAGACTGTCGCCCGCGACAAGATCGCTGCGATCACCGAGCAGTTCCAGGGCCTGCTGCCCGGCGGACTGGGATCGCGTCCGAGCCCGCTCGCCTGAGCAGCCGTCCGCCTGAGGGGGCGATCCGATCGCGGGCAAAATGGCCGCTGATTTAGGATGGCTGCAACTCACAACAGGAAGGCTGATCATGGATTTCGGTATCGCAGGCAAATGGGCGCTGGTGTGCGGCGCGAGCAAGGGGTTGGGCTTCGGCTGTGCGCAGGCGCTCGTGCGTGAAGGCGTGAACGTGCTGATCGTGGCGCGTGGCGCCGAGGCGCTGGAGGCCGCGGCCGCGAAGCTGCTGGCCGAGCCGGCGCGGCCCGCCGACACGGCGGTGCTCCACTTGGCCGCCGACATCACCACGGTCGAAGGCCGGGCCCGCGTGTTCGAGAAGCGCCGCGAGTTCGACATCGTCGTGACCAATGCGGGCGGCCCGCCTCCCGGCGACTTCCGCACCTGGGACCGTGAAGCCTGGATCAAGGCAGTGGACGCGAACATGCTCACGCCCATCGAATTGATCAAGGCCACCGTGGACGGCATGGCGGCGCGCGGATTCGGCCGCATCATCAACATCACGTCCAGCTCGGTCAAAGCGCCGATCGACGTGCTCGGCTTGTCCAATGGCGCGCGCAGTGGCCTCACCGGCTTCGTGGCGGGCGTCGCGCGAACCACCAAGCTGGCCTCCGCCAACGTCACCATCAACAACATCCTGCCCGGCACCTTCGACACCGACCGGCTCAAAGGCATGATGGCCGCCGCCGTGCAAAAGACCGGCAAGCCCGAGGAAGAACTGCGCGACGCCAGGCGCAAGACGATTCCGGCGCAGCGTTTCGGCAAGCCCGAGGA
>JAQGMT010000333.1 GCA_028292185.1 Ramlibacter sp.
CGACCCCCGCGGAGCTCTCCGCTCCAGGATGGCTGGAAGTCGAAGCCGGCGTTCAGCGCAGCCGGGCCGATGACCCCAAGCGACGGGACACCTTGCCCTACACCCTCAAGCTGGCGTTCACCCCCGATTGGGGCATCCGCGTCGGCGGCGATGCTGTCGTGCGCCAGCTGAATGCGGACGGCAGCCGACTCAGCGGGGGAGGGGACACCAGCGTCGTCTTGAAGCGGCGCTTCGCGGTCGACAGTGCGTCCGCCTTCGGCGCCGAACTCGGGGTAAAGTTTCCGACGGCGCGTGGCGGCTTGGGCAGCGGCCACAGCGACGTTGGCGTGAACGGCATCTACAGCGCCGACTTCGGCGGCAAGTGGCATGTGGATCTCAACGCGATGGCCACGCGCCTTGGAGGCGCGGATCCCGGGACCAGCGCGTGGCAGAAGGGCTGGGCCGCGTCGCTCTCGCGCAGCCTCACCGACGAGTGGACGGTGGGCGGGGAGCTTTCCGGGACGCAGCAAGGCGGCGCGGCTCGCACGGCGCAGGCGCTGGTCGCGGCCAGCTATTCGGTGTCGCCGCGTTTGGTGGTGGACGTGGGCGCGAGCAAGGGACTGAACGCCGCGTCCGGCGGCTGGTCGGTGTTCACCGGGATGACGTTTCTGGCGGCGCGTGTGTTTTGAGCCGGGAGTGAGCGCCGCTGCGCTACTTGAAAAAGTCCCGCAGGACCGCGTAGGTCTCGTCCGGACACTCCTCTTGCAAGTAGTGGCCCGATGGAACGGTGGCCGTCTTCACGATGTTGCTGGCGTAGCGGCTCCAGATCTGCGCGGCGTCATGATTGCGGCCTACGCCGCCTTTCTGGCCCCACAGGATCAGCGACGGAGTTTCCACGCGGCGGCCGGCCTCGAAGTCGGCCGTGTCCATGTCCAGATCGACGCCAATGGTGGCGCGGTAGTCTTCGCACATCGCGTGCACGGTGTCAGGGTTCTTGATGCAGCGGATGTAGTCGGCCAGCGCGTCCGGGTCAAAGAACGCGGTGCCCTGATCGGTTTTCGAGAGCTTGCGCCGGATGAAGAACTCGGGATCGGCGCCCATCATCCTTTCGGGGGTGGGGAAGTCCTGCACCATGAAGAACCAATGCCATGAGAACTTGGCCCATTGCCGCGTCAGGTTGTTCAGCAGATGGTGCTGCGGCAGCATATCGATGAAGGCTGCCTTGGTGACCTTGTTGCCGTGATCGAGGCACATGCGGTGCAGCACGCGCGCGCCGCGGTCGTGTCCGGCCGCGTGAAACTGGTCGAAGCCCAGCGACTGCATCACCTCGACCTGATCCTGCGCCATTGCACGGAAAGAGTAGTCGGAGTGATCGCCGCCGCCCGGCGGCTTGGAACTGTCACCGTAGCCACGCAGGTCGGTGCAGACCACCGTGAAGTCCTTGGCCAGGCGCGGCGCGATCTTGTGCCACGAAAGGTGGTTGAATGGATTGCCGTGCATCAGCAGAAGCGGCGGCCCTTCGCCGCCCTTGACGGTAACGATCTCGGCCCCGCTGGTCTTGATGACGGTCCTGGTGAAGTTCTCGAACATCTTGCGTCTCCTCGCTTATTGTGAAACTCGCTTCAAGGCCCGGTCGTAGTACGACAGATCGAGATATCTGGCCGGGTCCGGAACCGGCCCGCCTTCAACCTCCTGACGCAGCTTCAGCACATTATTGAAGCCTTCGACGCTGAGCTTGGCATCCGGATTGAAGCCGAAGCCCGGCTCGATCATCAGGTCGTAGCTGCGCTCGGCGAGTGATCGCGACAGCTGGCGCTTGTCCATCAGCAAGGCGATCGCCTCTGCGCGATGCGACTTGTCGAGCACCCAGCGCAGCGACTCGATGTAGCCGGCCAGGTAGCGCTCGAGTGTCTCCGGATGCGCCTTCGCCCAGGAGCGCAGCACGAAGGCGCCGCCCGCCTGGTAAGGGCCGACCATATCGACCGCGCGGCCCAGGCTTTTCATTCCGGCCTCGACGGCTTGCGCGGAGAACGGCAGGTTCATGATTGCGGCCGCGTTGTCGCCGCCTTCGAGCATCGCCTTCAGGCGCAAGGGCCCGGCGCCGACGGCATTGATGCGATAGTCCGCGCCCTCTTTCAGGCCCTGCTGCAGCAGGATCTTCTTGCCCATCAGCGCGTAAGCGGTGTTCGGCGCGTCGACGACCAGCGCCTTGCCGCGGAGGTCGGTGAAGGAGTTGATGTTCTTGCCGACGATGAACTCGTTGGTGCCGCCGTCGCCGCCGGACACGATCACCACATCCACCTTCGCCACCTCGATCATCGCCAGTGCGTTGTCGACGGCCGAATGCACCACCTCGAATTTGCCGCCGGCCAGGCCTTCGCGCTGCGCCTTCGAACTTTCGGTGAACTCGAATTCCAGCTGGATGCCGTGCTTCCTGAAGATGCCCTTCTCGACGCCGACGAAGAACGGCAGTGACCGCGCGGTGGGGAAGGTGTTCAGGCGGATGAGCGTGTCCTCGGCATGCGCGGCGGCAGCCGCGATAAGCATCGCAGCGACACACGCGACATTTTTTATTTTCATGGTGATGCTTTCACGGCCTGTTGAAGATAATGTGCGCTCACGATAGCGGAGTGTCCATGGCTTTTACAACGATCAACGGCATCCAGGTTCATTACGAGATCCAGGGCTCGGGCCCCGCCCTGCTGATGTTCGCCCCGGGCGGCTGGCGCTCGGTCATGTCGCGCTGGACTGCCGCGGGCGGCAAGGAAGCCTGGAAGGAAATGGACGGCATCGCCGCCCTGTCCAAACACTTCACCACGATAGCCTATGACCGGCGCGAGTCGGGATTGTCTGGCGGACGCGTCGAGCCCTTGTCCT
>JAQGMT010000360.1 GCA_028292185.1 Ramlibacter sp.
ACCTCGGCGGGTCCCAGTTGGCCATGTTGCTTCAGCAATCCGGCAAACAGGATGGGCTTGTAATCGACGGAGTAGCTCAGGCCCTGCAGTGCCTCGGGCAGTTTCTCGAAGGCCAGCATCGCGTACGGCGAAATGAAGTCGAGATAAAAAGTGATGTGCTTCATGCGTCCTCATCTCCCTCGCCGTGGGCCAGGGAGGCATTCTCGACCCTTGCGACTATCGCTTGCCAGACCTCGCGCTTCGCGTCATCGCTCATCCGCCCCCATGCGGCGATCTCGTCCAGCGTGCGAAAACAGCCTTCGCACCATTCGCTGGCCGGGTCCATGCGGCACACCGACAGGCAAGGGGAAGGCACGCCCCCGTCGAGTTCCACGATGACACGCGCACGGGCAGCAAGCCGCTCCCTCGCGCCCATCAGCCCGCCCGCTTGTTCAGGATGGCCGTGGCGGCGCGCGAATTCGGTTTGCGCTGGAGGAAATCGCTGATGTACTTGCCGGCGTCGATCAGCTTGTCCAGGTCGATGCCCGTTTCGATGCCCATGCCGTGCAACATGTAGACCACGTCCTCGGTCGCGACATTGCCGGTCGCGCCCTTCGCATACGGGCAGCCGCCCAGCCCGGCCGACGAGGTGTCGTATTGCCAGATGCCCATCTCGAGCGAAGCCAGCGTGTTGCCCAGCGCCTGTCCGTAAGTGTCGTGATAGTGGCCGGACACGTCGTCGATGTCGTAGTACTTCAGCGCCGCTTCCATCGCGCGCTGCACCTTGACCGGCGTGCCCACTCCGATGGTGTCGGCCACGCCCAGGTGCTGCACGCCGATCTGCTTCATCAGCCGCGCCACCAGTTCCACGCTCTCTGGCGGCACATCGCCTTCGTAGGGGCAGCCCAGCGCGACGGAGACCGCGCCGCGCACATAGATGCCCTTGGCCCTGGCCGCTTCAACCACCGGCGCGAAACGCTCGATGCTCTGCTCGATCGAGCAATTGATGTTGCGCTGGCTGAACGCCTGGCTGGCGGCGCCGAACACCACGATCTCGTCGGGCTTGGATGCCACCGCGGCTTCGAAGCCCTTCATGTTGGGCGTCAACACCGAATAGCGCACGCCCGGCTTGCGCTGGATGCCCGCCATCACCTGCGCGTTGTCGGCCATCTGGGGCACCCATTTGGGCGAGACGAAACTGGTGACCTCGATCTCCTTCAGCCCCGCGTCCTGAAGCCGATGCACCAGGCCGATCTTGATCTCGGCCGGCACCGGGTCCTTTTCGTTCTGCAGGCCGTCACGCGGACCGACATCGACGATCTTCACTTTGCTGGGCAGCTTCATCTTCCGTCTTTCCCCTTCCCCTTTCGGGGGAGGGCAGGGGTGGGGGCACGCATGCGCCTAGTATCCCCTCTGCAGGTCAACCACACCTTCGACGGGCTCTCCCGCCTCCAGTGTGCGAATCTTCCCGGCGATCTGCGCAATCGTCTCGTCGCGCAGGGTGCGGGCCGAGGTGTGCGGCGTGACAGTGATCTTGGGATGGGTCCAGAACGGATGCTTCTCCGGCAGCGGCTCGGTGCGGAACACATCGAGCGTTGCGCCGGCCAGGTGCCCGCTGTCCAGGAGCGCGATCAGGTCTTCGTCCACCAGGTGCGCGCCGCGCGCCACATTGATCACGTAGCCGCCCGGCAGCAGCCGTGAGAGATTGGCCGCATTCATGATCTCCCGCGTTTCGGGCGTGAGCGGCAGCAGGCACACCAGCACGCGCGTGGCCCGCAGGAAGGCATCGAATTGCGCCTCGCCGGCGAAGCAGCGCACACCGGGCAATTCCTTCGGCGTGCGGCTCCAGCCGAGCACCGGAAAGTCGAAATGGTTCACCGCCTGGGCCACGCGTTCGCCCAGCACCCCCAGGCCCATGATGCCCACCGGGCACTCATCGCGCCGGCGCGGCTTGCGGTACGACCAGGCGCCGTGGCGCACGTCGTCCTCGTAGCAATCGAGCTCGCGGAAATGCCGGATCAGCGCGTGGCAGACGTACTCCGCCATCTGCACCGCCATGCCGCCATCCTCGATGCGCACCAGCCGCGCCTGCGGCGGCAATCGCAGCTTCATCAGCGCGTCGACGCCGGCGCCGATGTTGAAGATGGCTTTCAGGCCGGGCTGCTCGTCCATGAATTGCTGTGGCGGCGACCAGACCACCGCGTAATCGGCCTGCGAGTCGCCAGGCATCCACTCTGCGATGCTGGCGTGCGGCAGCGCCCTGTGAAAACCGTCGAGCCAGGGCGCAGCCTTGGTGTGGGAGCAGCAAAACGCGATGCGCATGATGGGATTCTGCCCGGGTTTGGCCCGCCGCCTGGATGCCGCCCGTCGCTACAATCCGTGCATCTCAACCGATCAGGGGCGCTCGCTGTGGCCTGGCACGCGCAACTGGCGCTGGACTACCGCATGGAAAGCGGCCGCTGCGTGGCCCGCTTCAAGCACGAGGGTCCGCTTCGCATCCTCCAAACCCTCTATCCGGAAGGCGACGGCATCTGCCACAACGTGCTGGTGCATCCGCCCAGCGGGCTGGTCGGCGGCGACACCCTGGACATCACGGTGCGCGCCGAGCGCGGCACGCACGGGCTCATCACCACCCCCGGGGCAACTCGTTTCTATCGCTCCGAAGGCGAGCCCGCGGTGCAGCGCACACAGCTGAGCGTTGCGGCAGGGGCGCGGCTCGAATGGTTGCCGCTGGAAGCGATCTACTACAGCGGCTGCATCGCTGAAAACCATCTGCTGGTCGATCTCGC
>JAQGMT010000464.1 GCA_028292185.1 Ramlibacter sp.
GCCGCTAGTACTGCGGCCGGAGGGCCGGATCGACCGAACTGGAGCCGCCCTGATTGAGCTGGCGCTGTTCCTGGCGCGTGACGCGCGGGTTCGGCTGGCTCGAGCCGCTCTGAGGGTCCGGGCCAGCTGGCCGCTGCGCGCGCACCGGGGGTTGTGGCGCGGCCGCCCGCGGCTGTTCGATGCGCGCACCCCGATCGAACCGCTCACCCTGGCGTCCGGTAAAGCCGGGCCGCTCGCCTCGCGGATCGATGAAGCCGGGCCGTTGGGGCGGCACATAGCCGCGCGGCTGGGAAAACTGGCGGCCCTCCCAACGCGAGCGGTCACGGTAAAACGACCGGCCGCGGTAGTGGCTGCCCCAGTAGTCGTTGAGCACGAATCCCAGCGCGCCGATGCCGAGCACGGCGCCGTAGTTGCTCAATGGAACGTACGAGTTCTGGTAGTAGTAGTTGATGTTGCCGGCCGCCATCCAGCCGCGGCTCTGGCCCGCGACCACGTCGCACCACGTGTATTCGGGCAGGCATCCCTGCACGGCAAGCGCAAAACCACCCGGCAGCACCGCGACCACGGGATAGTCGGTGGCCGGCCCGGCACGAAGGTTGGTGGGCCTGGCCGTCACGGCCAGCTGCTGCTGGGCCTGAGCCCCGCTGGAAACCGCCACGAGCGCGGTGGTGACCGCGCCCATCGCAAGATGCTTGATGTTCATGTTGCCTCCTTTGCTTGATGGGCCGAAAGGCCCTTCAACTCAATCTATCACTTCCGGGCGGCGGCATGGTGTACCGCAGGTGAAGGCAACTGCTGAGCCAGCGCGCTACTCGTCCACGACCTCGGCGGCGCATTGCGCCTGCACGTTCTCGATCAGCGGCAGCACATCGTCGGCACTCTCGTAGCGAGCCATCAGGGCCAGCGAGACCATCGACAGGAACAGCTGTGCCCTGGACTCGCCCACGCTGGCAAGCGCTTCGCACAAGGCGCTGTAGCTGCGGTCCAGGTCGTCATCGGTCATGCAGTGAATCCTCTTTGGTTGAATGCGGCCAGCACAGGCGCGGGGTCCAGGTGGCGCCAGCGGCCCATGACGTAGCCATCGGGCCGCACCAGCACCATGCCCTGCGCCTGCGTATCGGGCAGGCCGTAGCGATGCCGTGCCTGCCCGAGGCTATCAGCCTCGACGGGAATGTCCAGCACTGCGATGCCATGGCGTGCCAATTCCGTCACGGCCTGCGGCAAGGCGCCGTCGCCGAAGACCAGGCACACGAACTCCTTGCCGAAGCACTGGCTGAGATGAAAGTCGCCACCCGGTCCCTGGAGCAATGCTTCCGGGGCGGGCAGGCCCGGCTGTGCGAGCGCTGTCGCCCAGTGTCCCTGCTCCTCTTCGTTCAAGGGCGAGCCGGGGTAGGCAATCGGCGCGGACTGGCGCGGATTGATCAGCGCCCGCACCTTGACGTCGGAGACGGCAAGCCGCAACGTCGCTTCGCGCATCAGCTTGAAGGCGAAGTTGGGCGGCGCCATGAACTCCGTACTCTTGGCGCCATAGGCGATGTTCTCGCGCGCTGCATGGACACGTTCCTGCGAATAGGTGTCGAGCAACGTGTCCGGGGCTGAGCCTGCCGTCACCCGGGCAAGCTTCCACGCCAGGTTGCCGGCGTCGTCCAGGCCGGAGTTCAGCCCCCGCACGCCGAAGATCGGCACCAGGTGCGCCGCGTCACCCGCGAAGAACACGCGTGCGTGCCGGTACTTCGCGAGGCTGAGGCACTTGGCGTTGTAGATGGAGATCCACTGCGCCTCCCAGGGTTCGTCCTCGCCGATCATCGCCAGGTGGCTGCGCACGCGAGGCAGTACGTTCTCGGGCTTGACGGCCTGCGCGGCATCTTCGTCGTCACGGATCTGGTAGTCGATGCGCCAGACATCGCCCGGCTGGCGGTGCATCAGGATCGTCGAGCCGGGATTGGACGGCGGATCGAACCACGCCAGCCGCTCCACCGGCCTGCGCGTCTTCTGCACGATGTCGACGATCACATAGCGGCCTTCGTATTGCGTGCCTTCCAGCTGCAGGCCGAGCAAGTCCCGCACGGTGCTGCGCCCGCCGTCGCACGCCACAACGTAGTCGGCTTGCACCATGAATCGGCCTTGCGGCATTTCGACATCGACCTCGGCGCAGTTGCCGTCCTGGCGCAGGCCGATGACGCGGCTGCTCCAACAGACTTGCGCGAGTTGCGGCGCCCGTTGCAAGGCCTCGTGCGCGAACTGCTCCACGTGATATTGCTGGATGTTGAGCATCGGCGCGAAGCGCTGCGTCGGCTCGTGCGGCATCTGGAAGTGCAGCACTTCGGTGTCGCGCCAAAAACTGCGCCCGCCGGTCCACGGCAGGCCGGTCGCGGCCAGTGGCTTGTCGGCGCCCGCCCATCCCAGGATTTCCTGTGAGCGACGCGAAACGCAAATGGCGCGGCTGCCGGTGCAGTACCCCGGGTCCGCCTCGACGACGACACTGGCAACACCGTGGCGCGCCAACAAGGCGCACAAGGTGAGGCCGACGGGGCCGCCGCCGGCAATGAGCACCGGCACGCGATGCGGCGGTGGGTCGTGGGGAAAGCGCTGGATCACGGGCGGCAAGTGGGCGAGCCACTATATCGCCCGCGAGCGGGCCGCGCAGGCCCGCTCACGCCGGGTTCAACGCTTTTGCAGTTGGCCGCGGATTTCGCCGCCGGGCGATTTGGCGGTGTGGATGTTGACGTAGGTGCGGCCGGCCGCGATGTCGGCAGCCTGTGCCGCCGTGATCTGCGCCTGTCCCTGCGACGGCGAGGTGGCCACGCTGTTGAACGGAACCATCACGCCGGCATTCGCGCCGGCAGCCGCGGGACCGTGGATGTGGCCAGCCGTTGCCGGGCCGGACAGACCGGTGTACGTCACCTTCCAGGTCAGCATGTTGGTGCTGGTATTGATCTCTACGTCGGCCGTGCCGCTGGCTGTGCTGGCGTTCGGCGGAACTTCCTGGCTGGCGCTCAGCGTCGCTTGGTAACGGGCCGTGTTGGGGGAGGACATCATGTTGCTGCAAGCGCCCAGCCCGAGGGCCAGCAAGCCGGCAACGACAGTGGTTCGCAAAATGGTTTGACGATTCAGCATGGCGGTTCTCCTGGTTAGCCAATAAGACCGCCATTCTGGACGCGCGCCGCGCGCCGCGCCGGTAGGGCATACCCGTGCGCAAATCCTGGAATAAAACGCGAGCGACTTACTTGGGCGGGAGTTTGCCTCGTGCCGCGTCCAGTTCCCAAGGACTGCTTTCCACGTTCGGCCCATCGGGATACGACTGGGGACCTTGCGCGATGCCGGGGTTGGCCTTGCCGCCGGACACACCGGCGGGTAGCTGCGGTGCGGCCTGGTCGAGCAGCTCGTTGCCGGACGGCGATTCCTGCTCAACCGTTTCGCCGAGCGTCTTGTGTTGCGGGTCGCCGTCGTGGTTTTCATTGCCGCCGAAAGCGGGGCCCCGTCCGATGCTGCTGTTGGTGCTCATGCGTGTCCCCTGACGTGCGATTCAACGTTGCACTTTAGAAGTCCACGCTGCGCCTGGATGCAGGCACGCGTTGCGCCGCCGTGTAGGCGGTGGCTGGCAGCTCACTCATGAGCCCGAGCCCGCGAGCGGCTGAGGCAGGGTCACGCCCAACTTGCGGCACCAGGGTTCGAGCGCGGGCACGATCGACGGATACAGCGCGACGCCCTCCTCCCGCTGTTTCGCCGCGAGCTGCAGTCCGCGCTCGCCGGGCAGCCGCACCGGCCGTCCCTCGCGGGCAGGCCGCGAAGCCAGGCACTGCTCGGTCACCGCACCGGTCTGCCGCGTGAATGCATCGAGTCCCGCGAACGCGCGCGGATCGATGATCTGCAGGAACACCGTTGCGCCCCAGCCCAGGCGCGGATCGGCGCGTCCGTGGCCGGCGAGCCCCTGCGTCAGCGCCTCCACCAGCAGCGACAAGCCATAGCCCTTGTGGCCCGAATCCAAGCCGCCGAGGGGCAGGATGGTGCCCTTGGGCGGCGTGAACAGCACCGACGGATCATCCGTCGGATTCCCGTGTCCATCGATCACCCAGGGTGCGGGCAGGCGGCCCCCTTCCTTGTTGACGCGCGCGGTGAGTCCGTTGGTGGTGGTCGAAGTGGAGATGTCCATCAGCACCGGCGCGCCCGGCGTCGGAATACCTGCCGATATCGGATTCGGCGTGAACACCGGGTCGAGGCCGCCGAATGGCGCGACGCTGGCGCTGTTCGCGTCGGAACACGTCAGCAGCATGAGCAAGCCCTGGTCGGTCGCGCGCTTCAGGTACGCGGCCAGACAGGCGATGTGGTGGCTGCGCCGGATCACGACCGTGCCGGTGCCGCAGCGCCGCGCCCGCTCCTGCGCCAGCGCCATGGCCTTGAGCACCAGCCAGGGGCCGGGCAGCCGGCGGCCGTCCCAAGTCACCGCGGCCGGAACATCCGCCAGCACCTCAGGGTCGCCGTCGCGGGTCATGGCACCGGACTCGAGTTCGCCGAGATAGAGCGCGAGCAAATTGAGGCCGTGGGTGTCGTGCCCCATCAGGTCGGCTTCGACCAGGATCTGCGCAACCGCGCTGGCCTTGTCGCCGGACAGGCCGCTGGCGGCGAGCAGGTCGATCGCCATGGCGGTCAACTCGCTCGCCGAGTAGGAAGGGGGAGGTGTGGTGTCGCTCATGAGCGAAATGTAGCCTGCTCGCCGAGGTCGCTTGAACTTTCCAGTGGCGCGGAGAACAATTCGCCGATGCACGCAGTCCCCGGACCCGTCCCACTCGACCCATGACGGTGCTGCCGGAGAACGTCCTGGCCTTCTGGCGCGAAGCCGGTCCCTCTCGCTGGTTTCGCAAGGATGACGGCTTCGATGCGCAGTTCCGCACCCGGTTCCTGGACGCGCATGAAGCCGCCGCGCGCGGCGAGCTCGACGCCTGGGCCGGCCAAGCAGAGGGCGCACTCGCCTTGTTGATCCTGCTCGACCAATTCCCCCGCAACGCTTTTCGCGGCACGCCGCGCATGTACCGGACCGACGCGAAGGCACGGGACCTTGCCAGTGCTGCGATCGAATCCGGCTTCGACCAGTTGACGGAGCCGGAGCTGCGCAACTTCTTCTATTTGCCCCTGATGCACTCCGAACGCTTGATTGACCAGGACCGCGCCGTGGAACTCGCGCGCGCACTCGGCGGCGAAGCGCTGCGTTACGCGCTCATTCACCGCGAGATCATCGAGAAGTTCGGCCGCTTCCCGCACCGCAACGATATGCTGGGGCGGACCAGCTCGCCCCAAGAACGCAAGTTCCTGGCCGGCGGCGGCTTCGCCGGTTAGCGGCGGTTGAGCGCTAGAGGCCGAGCCCAGCGAAGGTGCTGAGGGTGTGCTCGCCCTTCACCGGCGTGGGCGTGAGGCAGACCTGGGCCAGCCCGCTGTCGTGAAACTCTTCCATCAACAGGCAGCCGGAGGTGTCGGTGCGGATGTCGTCCCTGACCAGCGCATAGGTTTCCGGTGAAATCGCGATGCTGCCGGTGCTCGCCGTGGCCGCCACCTTCTCAGCCAACCCCGCTTCGTGGCCGATCAGCGTGCTCATGGGTTCGGAATCCGCGCGGAAGTGCGCGACATCGCAAACGCCGGTGTGCACGCCCATCCGCAAGTGCAGGTCGTTCGCGCTGCGCTGGAGGTCCATCGCCATGCGCACGCACGAACCCGGCTCGTCGAAGAACACCACAGCCGCGCCGTCGATGAAGCGATCGACAGTCCCTGCGTGCCGGCTTGCCAGCCACTCCACCTCGGCGGCGAAGCTGTCGGTGTTGCGCTCGTTCAAGCCGCCGATGTTGCCGGATTCGGCGTACAGCAGGGTCTGCGGCTTCTGCTCGAAGCGGATGGCTTCGAGCTCGGCGCCATGGAACAGCCGCTGCCAGCTCCCGGGCGAAAGGTGGCGCGAGAGTTTTTCGGACAGCTCCTCGATGCGGCGCGCATGGGCCGTCGCCCGCACATGGGCTTCCACCCGTTGCACCACCAGCTCGGGATCGACCGGCTTCGTCAGGTAATCGACTGCGCCCAGGTCCATACCCAGGCGTTCGTCCTGCTGGCTTGCCAGCGCGGTGAGAAAGATCACCGGCACATTCGCGGTGGGCGTGTGCTGGCGAATGCGCCGCAGCACTTCATAACCGTCCATGTCGGGCATCATGATGTCCAGCAGCACCATGTCCGGCGGCCGCTTGGACATGATGATCTTCAGGGCTTCCTTGCCCGACGCCGCCTGGATCACCTGATAGCGGTCCTCGAGCAGCCCGTTCATGAGGAACAAGTTGTCCGGCGTGTCGTCGACGACCAGGATGCGCGGTACTTCGGAGTCGGGGCGGATGGGGTTCATGGTGGTTCCGTCTCTGTGTTCTGTTGGGCTGATCGGATGAAACCACGGAGGCCGGTGGCGCGCCTAGGCAATCCGGTAAGCCGCCTTAGGTGAAATGCCTACTTTCCCTTGCCCGCCGGTTTATTCTTTGGGTCCAGCTTGCCGAGGTCGAGACTCACCCAGGTGGGCGCGTGATCGCTGGCGTGCGCTTCGCCGCGCACCCAGCGGTCCACGCCCGCGCCCACCAGGCAAGGCGCAAGCGCCGCATTGAGCAGCAGGTGGTCGATGCGCAGCCCGGCGTCGCGATCCCAGTGCTTTCGAAAATAATCCCAGAACGTGAAGATCGCCTCGTCCGGGTGCAGGTGGCGGATCGAATCGATCCAGCCCTGCTTGAGAAGGCGCTGGTAGCACTCGCGGGTTTCGGGCTGCAGCAGCGCGTCCTTCAGCCAGGAGCGCGGGTTGTAGATATCGAAATCCGTCGGCACCACGTTGTAGTCGCCCGCCATCACCACCGGGTGCCCCGACTTGTACAGTGCACGCGCGTGCGTGATGAAGCGCTCGAACCAGGCCAGCTTGTATTCGAACTTCGGTCCGGGCTGCGGATTGCCATTGGGCAGGTACAGGCACACGACGACGACTCCATCGACAGCGGCCTCGAGGTAGCGGCTGTGCTCGTCACCCGGATCGCCGGGCAGCTCGCGGCGGATTTCAATCGGCTCGATGCCTCGAGCCAGGATCGCCACGCCATTCCACGATCGCTGGCCACGCCACAGCGCGTGGTACCCGGCATCGCGCAGCTCGGCATGGGGAAAGGACTCGTCCAGCGCTTTGAGCTCCTGCAGGCAGGCGACGTCGGGCTGCTCGCGCTCGAGCCACTGCAGGAGGTTGGGCAGGCGGGTCTTGACGCCGTTGACGTTGAAGGTGGCGATCTTCATGGCCGCATCATGGCCCAGGCGGGCTGCAAGCCCATGCTGGACAAGCTCACATGAGGCGCCGTCCTACAGCCGAGGTTGCACATGCGGCGCATAGTGAATCGAGCCGCCGTACAGTTGCGGGCACGCAAACAGAAGGACCATCATGCCTATCCGATTCAGCACCGAGGCCGCGAATGCCGACGTCCTGGGCGACGATGCGGACACCGGCACGCCCGGGGAAGGGATGCCCAAGCCCGTAGGGGCCGACGGCACTCCCCGGCAGCGCTTCTCGCGGCCGCAGCAAGGCGAACGCAAATCCGGGGATGCACCCGCCAATCAGGCCAAACCCGGCAAGGACATCAATGCCGCCGGCTTCATCAAGGACAAGGACAGCTCCAAGCCCTAAGGCTTCTCGTCTGCCTTGGTGCGGGCACGACTGAACGCCTCCGCGCCACCGCTGCCGCCGCCGTCCGGGAAGTCGTGCGGATCAAGCCGAGGCTGGCCGGGTTTTCGCGGCGCCTCGATCAATTCGCTCGCGCTGTTGTCCCCGATGTCGCTGCGCGCCGGCACCGAGGACGTGGGCTGGTCGCCAAGCTTGGCGCGGCTGGGGCTGGTGGTGCGGCGGTTGGGCATGGGCTTGCTTCGGTGTACGCTCACCCCAGCGTAGGTGCACAAGCGGGTTGCGGATGTCGGACGAAGCCGCGAGAACGCTCGCCGGCCGTTTCGCTCCAAACCCGATGATGATGCGATTTCCTGAACTGCTGCTTGCCGCGTGCGCGTGCGCCGTGCTGGCTGCCCCGGCGGCCTATGCCCAGCCGGCGGATCGCCTCGACTCGCCCGATTGCAAGGCGGCGCGCGAGCAGCTCGAAGCCACACTGGATGACGCGGGCATCGGCCGCAACGAGCGCGCCCAGCGCCTGGCCGTGGTGCGCAAGAAAGTACTGGATATCTGCCTCGGTCCCGCCAGCGCGCACCCACAACGCTCCGGCGCGCCACAGCCCGTGCTCGCCGTGCCTGCACCCATCATCTCCGCGCCGCCTCTGTATCCCACGGTGCGCACAACGCCGCCGCCGTTGCCCGCGGTTTCCGTGCCGCGCCCTTCGGTCATCACCACGTGCGACCCCGGCGGCTGCTGGGACAGTGACGGGCGGCGCTTGAATAATCTCGGCCCCATGCTGGTCGGGCCGCGCGGTCCCTGCACCCTCCAGGGCGGCACCGCGAATTGCCCGTGACAGCGCCCGGTAGAATCGAGCCATTCTCGAACACACTCCGGAGCATTTCATGGGCAACAAGATCATCACCGAAGCCGAACGCAAACGCAGCGCCGCGCCCAAGCCCCTCGAGGGCTATACGGTTGCGCGCAATGGCGGCGGACAGAAGGTCAGCCTCGAGCGCGGCAAGGCCACGCGCAGCAAGAAGAATCCCGGCAAGCGCCCGCACAAGGGCGGCTGAGCGCCGCCAACATACGGTAACGTAGGAGCACTCCCGCCCTACATCGGGACATCGTGCCGACACCGGCACCGCTTCCAATGCGACCATGCAGGTCATCGCCTGCAAGGAGACATCGCATGAAATTGATCATTGGCCTTCTCGCCGCCGCCGGACTCTCAGGGTGCGTGGCCTATCCCGCGGGCTACGGCCCCGGCTACGGCGCCCCCGCAGGGTATTACGGCGATGGCGGCGCCTACTACGGCAGCGCACCCGTCTACATCGAAGGCGGCGTCGGCTATTCACGCGGCTACCGCGGCGAAGGCCGGGGCTATCGCGACCGCGATCGCGATGGCGACGGTGTGCCCAATCGCGCCGACGCCTTCCCGAACGACCCGCGCCGCCGTTAAGCGTAGCCGCAGGCGGCGCCGCGCGCGCCCAGGGGCCTTTTCCATCGCTCACAATTGCACGATGGACAACGATCCGTCTGCCGCCGCCGAAGCCGCTCGCCAGGCTTGCATAGCCGCCGCACTGGCGGCCTATGAAGATGCGGGCGTGCTCGGCTTGTGCGCGGAAGGCCGCTGGGAAGCGGCGGTCAGCGCCATGCAATCTCTCGATCTGGGGCCTCTTTCGCCCGGCGCGAACGACCGCGAGCCCGAGGTTTAAGATGCCCGCATGTTGAAAAAATCCATACTCTCCGTGTCCTTGCTGCTCGCAC
>JAQGMT010000367.1 GCA_028292185.1 Ramlibacter sp.
AGGAGCGCAAGAGCCATCGCGGCAGCCAGTTGTCCGGCGGCGAGCGCCAGATGCTGGCGATCGGCCGCGCGCTGATGACGGGCCCGCGCATCATGCTGATGGACGAACCCACCGAAGGTCTGGCGCCCGTCACGATGGAAGCGGTCGAGTCGATCCTCGCCGCCTTGCGCAAGGAAGGCATGGGGATTCTGCTGGTCGAGCAGAACCTGTACAGCGCAAAGGCGGTGGCCGATCGCGTGTATATCTTCGAGACGGGCAAGGTGGCCTGGGAAGGCGATCCGAAGACCTTGATGGCGGATCAGGCGATCCTGCAGCGGTACCTGGGCGTGAACTAGGTCCTGCGCCGGACTTGGCGTACGTTGCCGAATTCATTTCGCGCCAGCGGGGCTGGCGCGACCAGCGGCTGGAGACGAATACATTTCAGGCCGACTTGGTTGGCGAGGCCGGCGGCCGGGGCGGGTCGTTCTCCGGTCACGCTCGCGGGCAACCAAGCAGCACGCTAACAAGGTTCGTCAACAAGATGGTTGCGGCGGCTACCGCCCCACAACGCGAATGGACCTGCGCCCGACCCACCCCGACCACCGGCCTTGCGTAGCGGGTGGGCGCGCCACGGAATGCGGGCATCCGGGCTCCCCCTCAGCGCGCTGCTTCGTCGCTTACGGTCGGTGGTCGGGGTGGCCGGGCGCAGGTCCATTCGCGTTGGGCCCCATTTCGCGTGCGGACCAAGGTGTTGACGAGGCCATCTTCGCGTGTGAGGCGCACGCCCGCGAGCGTGACCGGAGAACGGCCATCCCGGCCGCCGGCCGCCGCCCAGGTGTTCGAGCGAAACTGCCTCGGGTCCCGTCCGCCGCCGAAGCTTGGAGCGAACTCGCTTAGAGCCCCAGCAGCCGCACCGCATTGCCCTTGAGAATGCCGGGCATCACTTCCGGCTTGAACCCCGCCTCCTCGAAGTCCTTCATCCAGCGCTCGGGCGTGATCAGCGGATAGTCGCTGCCGAACAGCACGCGGTCTTTCAGCAGCGTGTTGGCGTACTGCACCAGCTGCTTCGGAAAATACTTGGGGCTCCAGCCTGAGAGGTCGATCCAGACATTGGGCTTGTGGGTCGCTACCGACAGCGCCTCGTCCTGCCAGGGGAAGCTGGGATGCGCCATCACGATCTGCATGTCCGGAAACGAGATCGCGACGTCGTCCAGGTGCATCGGGTTGCTGTACTCCAGCCGCAGTCCGCCGCCGCAACGCATGCCCGAACCGATGCCGCTGTGGCCGGTATGGAAGATGGTGGGCAGCTTGTGCGCGTTGATCACTTCGTAGATCGGCCAGGCCATCTTGTCGTACGGGTGAAAGCCTTGCACGGTGGGATGGAACTTGAAGCCCTTGACACCGTGCTCCCTGATCAGCCGCTCGGCTTCGCGCGCGCCCATCTTGCCCTTGTGCGGGTCGATGCTGGCGAAGCAGACCATCATGTCGCTGTTGTCCTTGGCGGCCTGCGCGATCTCCTCGTTCGGGATGCGGCGCCGCCCCAGGTTCGATTCGCTGTCCACCGTGAACATCACCAGCCCGATCTTGCGCTCGCGGTAGTACGCGATCGTTTCAGCGATGGTGGGACGGCGGCTGTTGCGGAAGTACTTGTCGGCGGCGCGGTCGTACTCCTCGCCGTAGTTGTCGAACGGATTCCAGCAGCTGACTTCGGCGTGCGTGTGCACGTCGATGGCGATGAGGTTGGCGTGATCCATGATTTGGCTGCTGAATGGGAACGGGCCCTAGGGTAAGCCCCAAAGGGCGGAGCGTCCGGGCGGCTTGAATTAGTTATGGTTTATAAACATAATCCGATCGGAAGACAAGCCACCATGACCCCAAAATACCGCGATCTCGATCTCCAGCTGGACGGCAGCGTGGCGCTGATCCGCCTGGCCCGCCCCGACAAGCGCAATGCCATCAACGACGCGCTGGTGCTGGCGCTGCGCGACCTGTTCCAGCAGTTGCCTTCGTCGGCGCGAGCGGCGGTGATCTGCGGCGAGGGTGCGCATTTTTGCGCCGGACTCGACTTGTCCGAGCTGCAGGAGCGCGACGCCGGGCAGGGCCTGATGCACTCGCGCATGTGGCACGCAGCGCTCGAGCAAGTGCAGTACGGGCCGGTGCCGGTGATCGCCGCATTGCATGGGGCGGTGGTGGGCGGCGGCCTCGAGTTGGCAGCCTGCTGCCAGATTCGTGTGGCCGACGAGTCGGCTTTCTATGCTTTGCCCGAAGGCTCGCGCGGAATTTTCGTCGGCGGCGGCGGTGCGGTGCGCATCCCGCGCCTGATCGGCGTGGCGCGCATGACCGACATGATGCTCACGGGCCGTGTCTACAACGCGCAGGACGGCGAACGCGCCGGCTTCGCGCAGTACCTCGTGCCAGCAGGACAGGCTCTGGCGAAGGCGACGGAAATCGCGAGGCGCGTTGCGGAGAATGCGCCACTGACCAACTACGCGCTGATGCATGCCTTGCCCCGCATCGCGGAGCAGCCGGCCGATCAGGGCTTCCTGACCGAGGCGCTGATGGCGGGCATCGCGCAAAGCGCGCCCGAAGCCAAGGACCGGGTGCGCGCCTTCCTTGAAGGACGCGCCGCAAAGGTCACCAAGGAGTGAGATGAGCGCCGCCGCCCCTCCTCGCTACCGGCCGCTGAAGTTCGGCATCACGCGCGTCGAAGTGCGCGAAGGCACGGGTGGCGTGCGCTACATGAAGGCCGAGCAGGCGCTCGAGGCGTTCGCGCCGCGCATCACCGACCGGCTGGTGCATTGGGCGCAGGCTGCGCCGGATCGCACGTTCATGGCGCGCCGCGCGAAGAACGCCGATGGCAGCACCGGGGACTGGCGCCACGTGACTTATCGAGAGGCCTTGGACAGCGCACGGCGCATCGGCCAGGCACTGCTCGATCGTGGCTTGAACCAGGACCGGCCCGTGGCCATCCTCAGCGAGAACGGCCTGGAGCATGCCTTGCTGGCGCTGGGTTGCTTGTATGCCGGTATCCCTTATTGCTCGGTGTCGCCCGCGTATTCGACGATCAGCCAGGACTTCGAGAAGCTGCGGCATGTGCTGAACACCATCACGCCGGGCTTGGTGTTCGCCGCCGACAAGCCTCGCTACGCCAAGGCGATTGCGGCAACGGTGGGGCCAAGCGTCGAGGTGGCCGACTTCGACGCATTGCTGGCGACGAAGGCGACTTCCGCGGTGGATGCCGCAATGCGAGCCACCGGCCCCGACACGATCGCCAAATTCCTGTTCACCTCCGGTTCGACCAAACTGCCCAAGGCGGTGATCAACACGCACGGCATGTGGTGCGCCAACCAGCAGCAGATGCGCCAGTCGATGCCGGTGCTGGCCGAAGATCCGCCGGTGCTGGTGGATTGGCTGCCCTGGAACCACACGTTCGGCGGCAATCACAATTTCGGCCTGACGCTCTACAACGGCGGCACGCTGTACATCGACGACGGCAAGCCGGTCCCCGCGCTGGTTCGCGAGACGCTGCGCAACCTGCGTGAGATCGCGCCCACCGTGTACTTCAACGTGCCGACCGGCTTCGAAGCGATCGCCATCGCGATGAAGACCGACGACGCGCTGCGACGCAACCTGCTGTCGCGCGTGCGGATGTTCTTCTACTCCGGCGCGGCGCTGGGGCAGCCGGTCTGGGACGCGCTGCACGAAAGCCAGGAGCGCGAGATCGGCGAGCGCATCGTGATGGGCACCGGGCTGGGCATGACCGAGTCATCGCCCTTCGCGATCTTCATCAGCCATCCCGACGTGAAGTCGGGCCATCTTGGCGTTCCGGCCGCGGGGCTGGAGCTCAAGCTGGTGCCGGTGGATGGCAAGACCGAGGTCCGCTACAAAGGGCCCAACATCACGCCGGGTTACTGGCGCGCCGCGGACGCCACGCGCG
>JAQGMT010000465.1 GCA_028292185.1 Ramlibacter sp.
AGCTGCCCTACGCGGCGCTCAACCCGGGCGCCAGCTATCGCGGGCTGCACGATTCCATCGTCAACTACGGTGGCAACGTGCCGCAGATGATGCTCTGCCAGCACGAGGAAACGGCGGTGCAGATCGCGCACGGCTATGCCAAGGCCAGCGGCAAGCCGATGGTGGCGATCCTGCACAACCTGGTGGGGCTGCTGCACGCCAACATGGCCGTGTATTACGCGTACATCGACCGGGCGCCCATCTTCATCGTCGGCGCCACCGGCCCGATGGATGAGACCAAGCGGCGGCCGCGGATCGACTGGATTCATTCCGCGCAATCGCAAGGTGCGGCGGTGCGTGAGTACACGAAGTGGGACTACCAGCCGACCACGGTCGAAGGCGTACCCGAAGCTTTCGCACGCGCTTACTCGGTGATGATGACCGAGCCGCGCGGGCCGGTGTACATGTGCTACGACGCCTGGTTGCAGGAGAAGAAGCTCGAGCAGCCCGTCCCCTTGCCGCCCAAGACGTTCCAGACCGTGCCGGCGCCGATCGCGCCCGACCCTGATGCACTGGCCAAGGCGGCCGACACGCTGCTGGCCGCCAAGCGCCCGGTGATTCTTGCGGAATACCTCGGCCGCGACCCGAAAGCCTTCGATGCGCTGGTGAAGCTGGCGGAGACACTGGGGGCGCCGGTGTACGACCTGAACCAGCGGCTGAATTTCCCCGGCAACCATCCCTTGAACATGAGCATGTCCAAGGAGATCTTCAAGGACGCCGATGTGGTGCTGTGCCTGGACGTGCGCGACTGGGAGCGCCCGACGACCGCACTCACCAGCACCACGCGCGAACTGGTGACGCTCACGCCCAAGGGCTGCCAGTGGATCGACATCGGCTTCGGCGACCTCAACATCTCCGCATGGGCGATGGACTACCAGCGCCTGCTCTACGCCGACCAGCGCATCATCGCCGACACCACCGTCGCGGTGCCCGCGCTGACGGCGTTGCTCAAGCAGCGCGCGCGCAAGGACGAGGGTTTCGCTTCACGCGTGACCAAGCGCTCCACTGCCACCGGGCGCAAGCATTCCGCGCTGCGTACGGAATGGGCGAAAGAAGCCAGGCGCGACTGGGACGCCAGCCCCATCACGCTGCCGCGCCTGGCCAGCGAAGTGTGGGAGCAGATCAGGAACGAAGACTGGGTGCTCACCGCCGGCACGCTCGAAGACTGGACGCGCAAGCTGTGGGACTTCGACAAGCCGTACCGGCACGCCGGCAAGTCGCTCGGCACGGCCACGCAGTTCGGGATCTCGCTGGGCGTGGCGCTGGCGCATCGCGGCAAGGGCCGACTGGTGGTGGACATTCAGCCGGACGGCGACTTGATGTTCGACGCCGGCGCGCTGTGGGTTGCGGCCAAGCACAAGATTCCGATGCTGGTCGTGATGTACAACAACCGCGCCTACTTCAACGACTGGGAGCACCAGATCCGGATGGCCAAGCAGCGCGGCACGCCGGTGGATCGCGCGTACATCGGGATGGACCTGGACGATCCGCCGCCGGATTTCGCCACGCTGGCCAAGTCGATGGGCTGGTACGCGGAAGGTCCGATCGACCAGCCCAAGGACATCGCCGGTGCGCTCAAGCGCGCGATCGCGAAGGTGAAGGCCGGCCAGCCCGCCTTGCTCGACACCATCACGCAGAAAAGATGAACATGATGCTGTACACACCGCTCAAAGACGCTGCCTGAGCAGGACGCCGCTCGCAAGGAAAATCATGCGCCAGTTGCAACTGTCGATCGCCACCACCGACTACGACCACTTCCGCGACATGCGGACGGGGATCGTCAAGGCCGAGGGCATCGACCTTAACTGGTCCAACCTCGGCCATCACGAGTGCTTCGCGCGCTTCACGGCGAACCGCGAATTCCACCTTGCCGAACTCTCGTTCGCCAAGTTCGCCACGCAAGTGACTCGGCCTGACAGCGACATCATCGGGCTGCCCGTGATCTGCTCGCGGCTCTTCCGCTTCAGCTCGTTCTACGTCAACCGCAAAAGTGGCATCAAAAGCGTTGCCGACCTCGCCGGCAGGAAGGTCGGTTCACCCGAATGGGCGCACTCGGCCGCCGTCTACATGCGTGGCTGGATGCATAACGACATGGGCGTGAGGCTCTCCGACGTGCACTGGTACCAGGCCGGCGCGAATTCGCCGGGCCGGGTCGAAAAGGTCGAAATCAACCTGCCGCGAGGGGTACGCCTGACGCGCGTGGCCGACAAGTCGCTGAGCCAGCTGCTGGCCGCGGGCGAGATCGATTGCGCGATCATCGCGCGGCCACCGACCTGCTTCCTCGATGGCCACCCCGATGTCGTGCGCCTGTTCCCGGACTTCCTCGACATGGAGGAGGCGTATTACGAGCGCACCAAGGTGTGGCCGATCATGCACATCATCGCGATGCAGAAAAAAATCCTGCACGACAACCCTTGGGTCGCGCGCAACCTGCTCAATGCCTTCCAGGAGTCCAAGCGGCGCAGCATCGAACGCCTGCTCGACCCCGCGGTGTCGCGTTACCCGCTGGCCTGGCTGCCGAGTTACGCGCGCAAGATGCGCGACCGCTTCGGCGGCGATCCCTTCCCCTATGGCATCGAGGAGAACCGCGCCACCTGGGAGCAGATGGCGCTGTACACCTTCCAGCAGGGCATCGCCCACCGGCAGTTCACGCCCGAAGAAATCTTTCCCGCCGGCATCATGACCAGCGTCGTCATTTGAGATGCGGTCCAGTCAAGGGACACCTGGCATGAAGCCTACCGTTGGAGTCATAGGCGCGGGCCGGATGGGCGCGCCCATCATCGGCCACCTGGTGCGCAAGGGCTTTGCGACGCATGCCTGCGACCTGAACCCGGCGCGCCAGGAGGTGGTCACCGGCCACGGCGCGCAGTGGGCCGAGAGCGCGGCCGTCATGGCGCCGGCGTGCGAGGTGATCCTCGTGTGCGTCGGCTTCGATGCCGAAGTGCGCGCCTTGCTCGCACCGGATGGCGAACTGGCCTCGCTGCGCGAAGGCAGCATCGTCGCCATCCTCAGCACCATCCATCCCGACACGGTGAAGGAGCTTGCCGCGCAAGCCGAGCTGCGCAGCGTGCACGTGGTCGACTCGACGGTGTGCCGTGGCGGTGAGGCGGCCGACAATGGCACGCTGCTGTCCTTCGTCGGCGGCAGCGCTGAAGTGGTCGAGCGGCTCACGCCGGTGCTGAAAGCTTATTCCGCCGACGTGGTGCACACTGGCGGCATCGGCACGGCGCAAGTTGCCAAGGCCGTGAACAACCTGATCCTGTGGGCCTGCCTGGTGGCGGACCACGAGGGGCTGGCGCTCGCCCAGCACTACGGCGCGGACATCGGGGCGCTGCGCAAGGCGCTGATGATCTCGAGCTGCGCGAATGGCCCCCTTGAAAAATGGGGGACCCAGACGATGGCCTGGGCCGAGGATGACATGGTCATCGTCGGTGAAATGGCCGCGAAGGCGGGCATTGCCCTGCCGCAGGCCGGCTTGAACCGCGAGGTGTGCCGCGCACTCAAACCCAAACGCTATCAACTGGAAAAATATGGACGCTAAAACCAAACCCGCGGCGGCTGGGTCAGCCCCCGTTGCCGGTGGCAACGAGTCGCACTATCACAGCAAGAAGGACCGCGTGTTCGTGCGCGGCATCCAGGGCCAGTACAGCCTGAAGGACGAGCTTGCCAAGCTGCGCGCGATGCCGCGCGTGCGCAAGGGTTCCGAGATCAAGTTCAACGACGGCCCGCAGACCTTCAGCCGGCATTACGTCGAGCCCAAGGACGGCATCACGCAGCTGTTTCACCTGCACATCGAAGAGTACGGCCCGGGCGCGCGTTCGCAAAAGCACGGCCACGTCAACGAGGCCGCGTTCTACATCCTGGACGGCGAAGGCTACGAGATCCACGACGGCGTGCGCTACGACTGGAAGGCCGGCGACATCGCCATCGTGCACAACAACTGCGTGCACCAGCACTTCAACGCCAGCAACGCGAAGCCGGCGCGCGCGCTGGTGATCAAGACCAAGCCGATGTACATGTTCATGAACATGCTGTTCCAGCAGCAGGTCGAGCCCCGGCCCACCACGCCGGCCCCCGGTGGCGAGAACTTCCAGGCGCGCGAGTCGGAAGACAACTACAACCACCTCGACTGAACGACAAGGAGAACGACATGGCATGGAGTGAAGCCAAGGCGTGGCTGCAAGGCACCGCGCACCAGAACCTGTATCAGGAGCTGCTGGACGACGCATCCAACGCACCGGCGCGGAACAAGAAACGCAAGAAGATCGTTGCTCCCGCGGACATGCCTTGGGAGCTGTCGCGCCAGGGCATCCTGAAGCACCTGTTGAACGAAGGCATGAACACGCGCATGGAGACGGTGGACGCCTACATGCAGATCATTCCGCCGGGCAGCCGCTCGGGCAAGCACCGCCAGCTGGCCGAGGAATGCCTCTACGTGCTGGAAGGGCACGGCTACGACCTGCACCAGGATTGCGACGTCGAGATCACCGACACCTACCACTGGACGCCGCAGACCGAGATCAAGCGCTTCGAGTGGGAAGCCGGTGACGTGATCTATGTTCCGCCGAACACCATCACGCAGCATTTCAACGCCAGCCCGGACCGCCCGGTGCGCCTCATTTCGGCCGTCAACCGGATCTTCAAGGCCAGCGGCCTGAACGACCTGGAGCAGCTGGAAGACGCGCCGGAATACCGGCCCGGCGTCATCCTGACCCCCGAACTCGTGGCCCAGTACCTGGGCCGCGCCGTCAAGACTCCCCAACCCGCCTGAGGGCCCAGCCCAGTACCCGTCATGAACCAGAGCAACAGCACCAGCGCACTCGTCTCCGAGACCATCGCCAAGAAATTCGAGACCGAGAAGGAAACGCCCTACACCCGATGGGTGGCAGCCCAGGGACTGGACATCCTGGACGCGATCTACGTCCACGACCTGCACACCGTCGAACTCAAGCCATGGGCCCGCCGCGGCGGCAAGGGCGTTTACCTCAATCACGACGCCTCACGGACGTCCAACGATTGCTACGTCTGCGAAATCGCCCCCGGCAAACAGCTCGAGCCGCAGCGCCAGCTGTTCGAGGAGATGATCTATGTGCTGGACGGGCGCGGCTCGACCAGCGTGTGGAACGACGCGGGCAAGAAGGTCAGCTTCGAGTGGAAGGCCGGCGCCATCTTCGCGATCCCCTTGAACGCGCATCACCAGCATTTCAATGGTTCCGGCAAGGAACCCGCGCGCTTCGTGTCGGTCACCAACGGCCCCACGATCATCAACTCGTTCGGTGACATCGACTTCGTGTTCGCCACCCACTACGACTTCAAGAACCGCTTCGCCGGCGAGAGCGATTACTTCGCCAACAAGGGCGAACAAAAGGGACTGCTGCTGGACACGAACTTCGTGGCCGATGCCATCAACCTGCCGCTGATCCCGGCCAAGGAGCGCGGCGCCGGCGGCGGCCATATCCGCTTCAGCATGGCCAAGGGCAGCATGAACAGCCACATCTCGCAGTTCCCCGTCGGCACTTACAAGAAGGCCCACGCCCACGGTCCGGGCGCACACGTGATCGTGATGGGGGGCCAGGGCTTCAGCCTGATGTGGCCGGAAGGCGAGGAGCCGAAGCGCTTCGATTGGCACGAAGGCACGATGATCGTGCCGCCCAACATGTGGTTCCACCAGCACTTCAAC
>JAQGMT010000388.1 GCA_028292185.1 Ramlibacter sp.
GGGCTCACCGACCTGCCGCTGCCCCGCCAGCTGGAGCATTTCCGCCAGCAGGACACGGTGGCCAGTTTCCTTTGCGTGCGGCCGAACCTGAGTTACCACGTGGTGTCGCTCAAGCCAGGCAGCAGCCAGGTGGCTGACATTCACCCGATCGACAACGGCGACGTGCGCATCAATGGCGGCTACTTCATCTTCAAGAACGAAATCTTCGACTACCTCCACGCGGGGGAAGAGCTCGTGATGGAGCCTTTCCGCAGGCTGCTGCAACAAGGGCAGTTGACCGGCTACGCGTACGACGGCTTCTGGGCCAGCATGGACACTTTCAAAGACCAGCTGCAGCTGGAGAACCTCTGCTCGGCCGGGGGCGCGCCCTGGGAATTGTGGAAGGCCAACGGCGCCGAGGCGGTGGGCGAGCGCCCTTGATGGCCGCATGCTGCCGCTGAACCTTTCCGGCGATCCGGCCACCCCGCTGAAACTGCTGTTTCTCGGCGCGCACAGCGACGATATCGAGATCGGCTGCGGCGGCACCGTCCTGCGCCTGCTATCGGAGCGCGCGAACGTCGACGTGACATGGGTGGTGTTCAGTGCGGCGCCGCAACGCGAGCAGGAAGCGCGCACCAGCGCGTCCTTGTTGCTGCAGCAGGCGGCGCGGCAAAACGTGAAGGTACTGGGCTTTCGCGACGGCTTCTTCCCGTACGAAGGCTTGCAGCTCAAGGAATCCTTCGAGACCCTCAAGAAGGAGGTCGAGCCCGACCTCATCTTCACGCACCATCGCGACGACCGCCACCAGGATCACCGCACCATCAGCGACCTCACCTGGAACACCTGGCGCAGGCACCTCATCGTCGAATATGAAATTCCCAAGTACGACGCCGACCTGGGCACGCCGAACTGCTTCGTCCCCATCAGCGAGGACCTTTGCGCGCGCAAGGCCCGGCATATCTGCGAGGTATTCCGCAGCGAAAGCGGCAAGACGTGGCTGACCGAGCAAACCTTCCAGGCCGTCCTGCGTTTGCGTGGCATCGAATGCGCATCGCCCACCGGCTACGCGGAAGCGTTCCATTGCCGCAAATTCATCGTCGCGCCCTAGCCGCCGCACAGGCGACGTTTCCGCGATACGCGACAACAGAAAGAGTTTGGTGGACACCCCAGCACAGCCCCACCCGATGGGGTCCCTGAGCTAGGATGGTGCTAACACCACGCCCCCTCGTGCACCAACTGGAATCCGAACAGATGACCGCTGCACCCGCCCAGGCACATTCCTTCGAGCGCTACGGAGGCCCCCGTCAATGAAAGTGCTACTCACCGGCGTGGAGGGCTACATCGGATGCCTGATGGCACCCCTGCTGCAGTCCCGCGGACACGAGGTCGTCGGCTTCGACACCGGGTACTACCGCGACGGCTGGCTGTTCAGCGACCGCACACTGGTGCCGGGATTCCCGCGCACGGTGAACCGCGACATCCGCGAAATCCAGATGGCTGACCTGCAAGGTGTCGAGGCCGTCGTGCATCTCGCCGAGCTGTCCAACGACCCGCTGGGCCAGAACAACCCGGAGTTGACGCACCAGATCAATCACCGCGCGTCGGTGCGGCTCGCGCAACTGGCGCGCGATGCGGGCGTGAAGCGCTTCGTCTACACATCGTCATGCAGCGTGTACGGCGTGTCGGACAGCGCCCTGCCGCTGGATGAAAGCTCGCCCACCAATCCGCAAACCGCTTACGCGGTGTGCAAGACGCTGGTGGAGCGCGACGTGGTGGCGATGGCGTCGCCCGAGTTCTCGCCGACGTTCCTGCGCAATGCCACCGCGTATGGCGCCTCGCCCAGGATGCGGTTCGACATCGTGCTGAACAACCTGTGCGGCATCGCGGCCACCACGGGAAAGATCGTGATGACGAGCGACGGCACCCCGTGGCGTCCGCTGGTGCATGTGCTGGACATCTGCGAAGCCGTGGCCTGCGCCCTGGACGCGCCGCGCGACGCCATCCACGCAGAGGTCTTCAACGTGGGGCACGAGGCCGACAATTACCAGGTCCGTGAAATCGCCCAGATCGTGGCCGCGTTCTATCCCGCTTGCGAGCTTTCCTTCGGGCCGCCCGGCGGCGACAACCGCAGCTACCGCGTCAGCTTTGCCAAGATTCACGATCGGCTGCCCGGCTTCCGGTGCGCGTGGGACGCGCAGAAGGGGGCCGCGCAGCTTCACAACGTGTTCACGCGGATCGCGCTGGACGCCGCGGTATTCAACTCGCGGCCGTTCACGCGCCTCAAGCAGATCCAGTACCTGCTGGCCACGGGCCAGGTCGATCAACAGCTCTTCTGGCGTTACTGATGCGATGGACCCCGCGAACCCGAAAATAGTTTTCCTGGTCATGTCGGCGGTCAGCAAGGCGGAAACGGTCGATCAGCTCGCCCGCGCGCTCGCACCCCACTGTGTGCTGGTGCACCACGATTTTTCCCAGACCCCGGATTTCCCGCTTTCCGCGCCGAATGTGCGGTTCGTGCCCGAGCCCCGGAAAACCGGCTGGGGCGTGTTCGGCCTGGTCGAGGGCATTTTTCACTCGTTCCGGTACGCGCTTGCGCACATCGACTTCGATTACCTGCAGTTGCTCAGCCCGACCTGCCTGCCGATCAAGCCGCTGCGCGATTTCCAAGCGCATGTGGCGGGCCCCGCGGATGCCCACTTCGGCTGCATCGACCTTCTGCACGACCGCGATGCCTTGATGTCCGTCGGCTATCGCGCCTTCACGCCCGAGGGATCGTTGCGGCATCGCGCGATGCGGCGCCTGTCCACCGCCTACTTCGGCGCCAAGCCGGGGCGGCGCGACGAGGCCGGCGTCTGGCTGCGAAGCGGCCGCGGCAAGGGAATCGTTCCGTGGATCGCGCTGCTGGCAACCCGCTTGCTCGCCAAGCCGCGGATCGGCCGCCACATATTCGATGAATCGCTGCGCCCCTACTACGGCTCGGCCTGGTTCGGAGCGCGCCGGCGGGTCATCCAAGGCATCACGGATTTGTTTTCCCAACCGGCCATCCACGATTACTTCAGCCGGTTGCGCATCTCCGAGGAGTTTCTGCTGCCAACGTTGATGATGCGGGTCGGCGTGCGCAAAGGGCCGATCAACCACTTCATCCAGCGGTACAACGAAGCGCACACCGGACAGATCCAGGAAGAGCATCTGGGGCAACTGCGCGACTGCGGCGAATTTTTTGCGCGCAAGTTCGCCGACAACCCCC
>JAQGMT010000400.1 GCA_028292185.1 Ramlibacter sp.
CGCCGAGCACGAAGTATTTCATCGCCGCTTCGGTGGAAGTGGCGTGGTCGCGCCGCAGCGCCACCAGCGCGTAGCTGCACAGCGTCATCAACTCCAGGCCGAGATAGATCACCAGGAAGTTGTTGCCGGAGATCATGACGAACATGCCCAGCAGCGCGAACATCGACAGCGTAAACAGCTCGCCGCCGCGCAACATGTCGCGGTCGCCAGCGTAAGGCCGGCCGTACACCATGCACACGATCATCGCCACGCTGGCGAAACAGCGCAGCCAGTTGCCCATGGGGTCGCTGACCAGCATGTTGCCGAAGGCGTAGTAGGTCTGGTTGTCGGCGGCCAGCGACCCCGTGAGCCAGGCGACGGCCGCCAGCGTGGCCATCGTCAGCCAGTAGGTCACGTTGCGCAGGCGCGTCTTGACGCCCAGATCGACCATGGCGATGACGCAGGCCATCACCAGCAGCAGGATTTCAGGAAGTACGACGATGAGGCTTGATTTGTCCAGCATACTTTTCTTTCAGTTCTGGAGCTTGGACGCGGCCACGTGCTTCAGGAAGCCATCGACGGACACATTCATGATGTCGGTGAACGGCTTGGGATAGACACCCATATAAAGCACCGCGATGGCCAGCAGGCCCAGCATCAGGAACTCGCGGGCGTTTATGTCGGTGAGCTGCCGCACCTTGTCGTTGGCCACTGGTCCAAGGTAAACGCGCTTGTACATCCAGAGCGTGTAGGCGGCGCCGAAGATCAGGGCGGAGGCCGCCGCCAGGCCGAGCCAGAAGTTCGCCTTGACGGCGCCCAGGATCACCATCCATTCGCCGACGAAGCCCGCTGTGGCGGGCAGCCCGCAATTGGCCATCGAGAACAGCATGGCGAACGCTGCAAAGTTAGGCATGGTGTTGACGACGCCGCCATAACTGGCGATTTCGCGCGAGTGGACGCGGTCGTACAGCACACCGATGCAAAGGAACATGGCGGCCGAGACGAAGCCGTGCGCGATCATCTGCACGATGCCGCCGGCGACGCCCAGGCTGTTGAAGATGAAGAAGCCGAGCGTCACGAAACCCATGTGCGCCACCGACGAATAGGCCACGAGCTTTTTCATGTCCTGCTGCACCATCGCCACCAGCCCCACATAGATCACGGCGATCAGCGACAGAGCGATGATCAGCCAGGCCCACTCGCGTGACGCGTCCGGCGCGATCGGCATCGAGAAGCGCAGAAAGCCGTAGGCGCCCAGCTTCAGCATGATGGCGGCCAGCACCGCCGAGCCGCCGGTGGGCGCTTCGACGTGCACGTCGGGCAACCACGTGTGCACGGGCCACATCGGGACTTTGACGGCGAACGCGGCGAAGAACGCGAAGAACAACAGCGTTTGCGCGGTGCTGCCCAGTGGCAGCTTGTGCCAGGTGGCGATGTCGAAACTGCCGCCGGAGTTGGTGTAGAGGAACACCAGTGCGATCAGCATCAGCAGCGAACCGAGCAGCGTGTAGAGGAAGAACTTGAACGCCGCGTAGATCTTCTTGGGGCCGCCCCAGATGCCGATGATCAGGTACATCGGGATCAGCGTGGCTTCGAAGAAGGTATAGAACAGGATGCCGTCGAGCGCGCAGAACACACCGATCATCAGGCCCGACAGGATCAGGAACGCGCCCATGTACTGGTTGACGCGCTCGGTGATCGCTTCCCAGGCCGAGATCACCACCACCAGCGTGATGAACGCGGTGAGCAGGATGAACCAGAACGAGATGCCGTCGATGCCCAGGTGGTAGTTGACGTTGAAGCGCGCGATCCACGGCGTGTTTTCGACGAACTGCATCGCTGCCGTGCCGCGATCGAAGCGGCTGTACAGCGGCAAGGTGACGAGCAATCCGGCCAGGGCGCCGATCAGGGCGAGCCAGCGCACGGTGCGCGCCTGGTCGTCCCGTCCCAGCGCCAACAGCACGGCGCCGAAAAATATCGGTGTCCAGATGGCGAGGCTCAGCAAACCCATTTTTCTTCTTTCTTCTTCTTCATTCGACCCGGCGGCGGACGATTATTTGTTGAACCACACGAACCACGTCATCAGCAGAAACACGCCGAGGATCATCGCGAACGCATAGTGATAGATGTAGCCGGTCTGGAACAAGCGCACGACGCCGGCGAACCACGCGACGCCGCGCGCGCTGCCATTCACCATGGCCCCGTCGATCACTGCCTGGTCCCCGCCCTTCCACAAGCCCACTCCCAACATGCGTGCACCGCGCGCGAGCACGTTCTCGTTGAACCAGTCCATGTAGTACTTGTTGTCCAGCAGCGTGTACAGGGGCTGCACGCGTTTCTGGATCGCCGCCGGCAGGTCCGGGCGCACCATGTACAGGTAGTAGGAAGACGCGACTCCCGCCAGCGCCAGCCAGAACGGCAGCGAGACCAGGCCGTGCAAGCCCATCTGCACGGCGCCATGGAAGTCCTCGGCCAGCATCTCCATCGCGGGATGCAGCTCCTTGTTGACGATGATCGAATCCTTGAAGAAGTCGCCGAACAGCATCGGGCCGATGAACAGGAAGCCGATCACCACCGAGGGAATCGCCAGCAGGATCAATGGCACCGTCACCACCCAGGGCGATTCGTGCGGCTTCTCGTGCGCGCCGTGTCCGTGGCCATGGTCGTTCTTGGCGTGCGGGTCATGCACCGCGTGGCCTTGCACGTCCGGCTCCTCGTCGGAGTAATGCGCGTGGTGCGCGTCCGGGTTCTGGTCGTAGCGCTCCTTGCCATGGAACACCAGGAAGTACATGCGGAACGAATAGAACGCGGTGACGAAGACACCGGCGACCACGGCGAAGTACGCGAACGAATGCCCAGGCAGCTTGCTGAAGTGCACCGCCTCGATGATGCTGTCCTTGGAATAGAACCCGGCGAACAGCGGTGTGCCGATCAGGGCCAGCGAGCCGAGCAGCGAGGTGATCCAGGTGATCGGCATGTACTTGCGCACCCCGCCCATCCAGCGGATGTCCTGGTTGTGGTGCATGCCGATGATCACCGAGCCCGCGGCGAGGAACAGCAATGCCTTGAAGAACGCGTGCGTCATCAGGTGGAACACCGCCACGGAGTAGGCCGACGCGCCCAGCGCCACGGTCATGTAGCCCAGCTGCGAGAGCGTGGAGTACGCCACCACGCGCTTGATGTCGTTCTGGATGATGCCCAGGAAACCCATGAAGAGCGCCGTGATCGCGCCGATCACCATCACGAAGGACAGCGCCGTCTCGGACAGCTCGAACAGCGGCGACATGCGCGCCACCATGAAGATGCCGGCGGTCACCATCGTGGCCGCGTGGATCAGCGCGGAGATGGGCGTGGGACCTTCCATCGAGTCCGGCAACCAGACGTGCAGCGGAAACTGCGCGCTCTTGCCCATGGCGCCGATGAACAGGCAAATGCAGATGACGGTGACCAGCATCCAGTCGGTGCCGGGGAACGTGATCTTGGCCAGCTCGGCCGCCTTGGCGAATGCATCGGCGTAAGTGAGCGTGCCGGCGAACGCGACGATGAGACCGATGCCCAGGATGAACCCGAAGTCGCCGACGCGATTGACCAGAAAGGCCTTGAGGTTGGCGAAGATTGCCGTCGGCTTGTTGAACCAGAAGCCGATCAGCAGGTACGACACCAGGCCCACCGCCTCCCAGCCGAAGAACAGCTGCAGGAAGTTGTTGCTCATCACCAGCATCAACATCGAGAACGTGAACAGCGAGATGTAGGCGAAGAAACGGTTGTAGCCTTCGTCGTCTTCCATGTAGCCGATGGTGTAGATGTGCACCATCAGCGACACGAAGGTGACCACGGCCATCATCATGGCCGTGAGGCCGTCCACCAGGAAGCCGATCTCCATCTTCAAGCCGCCGACGTTCATCCACTCGTACAGGGTCTCGTTGAAGCGTGCGCCGTCCAGCGCGACGCTCTTGAGCGTCATCACGGAAATCACGAATGCGACGAACACGCCCAGGATGCACAGGGTGTGCGACAGGCGCCGTCCGATCCAGTTGCCGCCGAAGCTGGTGCCCAGGATGCCGGCGAGCAAGGCGCCGGCCAGTGGCGCGAGCGGGACGGCGAGCAGGGTGGAGGCGTTGAGGGTTTGGCTCATATTGTTCTTGTTGGCGTGCCCGGTTAGCCTTTGAGCGTGTTGAGTTCGTCGACGTTGATGTTCGATTTGTTGCGGAACAGCAGCACCAGGATGGCCAGCCCGATGGCGGATTCGGCGGCGGCGACGGTCAGGATGAAGAACACGAAGACCTGCCCGTGCATGTCGTTCAGGTAGTACGAGAACGCGACGAAGTTCATGTTGACCGCGAGCAGCATCAGCTCGATCGCCATCAGGAGCACGATGATGTTCTTGCGGTTGAGGAAGATGCCGATGACCGAGATCGCGAACAGGATCGCGGCGAGCACGAGGTAGTGCGAGAGCGTGATCAAGCGTCTTTCCTTTCGCTCGTCGCTTCCTCGGGGCGCACTGGCGGCATCGACACGATGCGCACGCGGTCCTCACGGCGCACCTTGACCTGAAGCCCCGGATCCATGCCTTTGGTGCTCTTGCGCCGACGCAGGGTGAGCGCGATCGTGGCGACGATGGCGACCAGCAGGATGACCGCGGCGATCTCGAAAGCGTAGACGTAATCGGTATAGAGGACCCGCCCGAGCTCCTTGGTATTGCTGTAACCCTGCGGCAGCGCTTCGGGCGGCGGCATGTTCTCGGAATCGACGTAGCTGCGGCTCACGAAGAAACCCAGCTCGATCATGAG
>JAQGMT010000419.1 GCA_028292185.1 Ramlibacter sp.
ATTATGAGAAGGTGGTGCGGGCCGGTGGCGGCAAGTCGGCGGACGCCAGCTTGCGCGGGTTTGCCACCGGCTTCGAGCGGGTCAGCGCACCGCGCGCGCAAGCCGCATTGGTGCAGGAGCTGCTCGACGTACCCGCGCCTGCTGCACACGCCCGCGCCCCCACTCAAACCTTTGCGCAGTTTCCGCCGGCCGTCCAGGACATGCTCACCCTCGGCCACGCACGGATGCTCGAATACCAGGATGCGGCCTACGCGCGGCTCTATCTCGATCGATTGCAACAGGTGCTGGCGGCCGAGCGTGCCGCCGACCCCGGCGGGCTTCACCAGTGCGCCACCACGCGGGAAATGGCCCGCTGGCTGGCGCTTTGGATGGCCTTCGACGACATCGTGCGAGTCGCCGACCTCAAGAGCCGCGGCACACGCTGGCAGCGCGTGATTGGCGAAGTCAAGGCCGGCGGCGACGACCTGTTGAAGGTGTACGACCATTTCAAGCCGGGCGTGCCGGAGTTCGCGGCCCTGCTGCCGCCCGCGCTCGCACACCGGCTGCTCGCGTGGGACGGCAAGCGCGCCGTGCGCGGCAAGCAGCCCTGGGCCCTGCCATTGAAGATCGGCACGCACAGCGTGAGCGGCATGCTGGCCCTGCGAACGCTCGCCGCGCTGAAATGGCTGCGCGTGCGCGGCAGCCGCTATGCCAACGAGCAGGGCATGATCGACAAGTGGCTGGCGGGCGTCGTCGAGGGCACGCACCGCGGCTGGGAACTGGGACACGAGATTGCCTTGTGCGGGCGGCTGATCAAGGGCTACGGCGCCACCAACGAGCGCGGCAAGCGAAACCTGTTGCACGTGCTGGATCATTTGGCCCACGGGCCCGATGCACGCGCCAGTGCGCAAGCGATTGCGGCTGCCCGCACCGCGGCCTTGGCCGACGATGCGGGCACGGCGCTGGATGCGACCCTGCTGCTGCACGGCGCGCCGGCGCGGCCGGTGAAGGAGCAGCCGATCCGCTTCATGCGCAAGCCGCCCGGCAAGGCTGCCTCGCTGCCGGCGCGCACCTGATCGCAGGCCGAAGGAAAACCAGCATTCGCAAGCGCCCCAATTGCTTATACAAAGTAACTTTGCACCCGACCACCAGGAGACCCGCATGCCCACCATCCGCTTCCACTTCGCCTTGACTGCCCTTGCCGCGGCAATGGTGCTTGCCGCCGGCTTGGCCCAAGCGCAGGACAAGCCGGTGGCGCTCAAGCTGTCCAGCTGGGTGCCGGCCCAGCATCCCCTCAACCCGAGCCTGCAAGCGTGGGCCGACGACATCAAGAAGGCCTCCAACGGCACCATCACCGCAACGCTGTTTCCCTCCGAGCAACTGGGCAAGGCCTTCGATCATTACGACATGGCGCGCGACGGCATCGCCGATTTCGCCTATGTGAATCCGGGCTACCAGCCAGGCCGCTTCCCGATCTTTTCCGGTGCCTCGCTGCCTTTCCTGTTTGCCAACGCCAAGGGCGGAACCGCTGCCATCGACGCCTGGTACAAGCAGTACGCCGCCCAGGAAATGAAGGACGTGAAAGTGTGCTTCGCCTTCGTGCACGATCCCGGCACCTTCCATGCGCGCAAGAAGATCACGCTGCCCACCGACATCAAGGGCATGAAGATCCGCCCGGCCACCAGCACCATCGGCAACATGGTCACCACACTGGGGGGCACCAACGTGCAGTCGTCCGCGCCCGAAGCGCGCGACATGCTGGAGCGCGGCGTGGCCGACGCCATCACATTTCCGTGGGGCTCGATCCCGCTGTTCGGCATCGACAAGGCGGTGAGCTTCCACATGGATGCGCCGCTGTACGTCACCCCCTTCGTCTGGGTGATGAACAAGGCCAAGTACGACAGCATGTCGGCCGGCCAGAAGAAGGTGATCGACGACCACTGCACCACCGAGTGGGCCGAGAAGGTGGCTTCCCCTTGGGCCGACTTCGAGTTCGCGGGCCACGCCAAGCTCGCGGCGATTGCGGGCCACGAGGTCTACAAGCTCACGCCCGAACAGATGAAGGCCTGGCGCGATGCCACGGCCGGCGGCGAAGCGCAATGGGCCGAGAGCGTGAAGAAGGCGGGCCAGGACCCGAAGAAGGCGATGGACTCGCTCAAGGCCAGCCTGGTCAAGTACAAGGCCGCGTTGTAAGGGCATGAAGAGGAACACCGCCGACCGCCTGATCAACGGGATTGAGTGGCTGGCGGCGCTGTTCGTCGGCATCGTCGCGCTGAACATCTTCGCGGCGGTGGTGCTGCGCAAATTCTTCAGCGCCTCGATTCCCGACGCCTACGACTTCGGCCGCATGCTGCTGGGCATCCTGATCTTCTGGGGGATTGCCGCCACCAGCTACCGCGGAGGCCACATCACCGTCGACCTGCTCTGGACCGCCTCCAACCCACGCTGGCGCCGCATCATCGACATCTTCGCCACGCTGGTGCTGCTGTTCGTGGTGATCGTGCAGACCGCGATGCTGTTCGACAAGGTGCGCGGCACCTACGTGGACCATGTGCTCACGTACGACCTCAATATTCCAACATGGCCGTTCTATGCGATTGCCTGGGCCGGCGACGTTTCGGCCGTGGTGCTGATCGCCATCCGCACCTGGCGCTTGATCGTCAATCCCGATTCGCTGCACGAAGAGCGTGCCGAACAGCACGTCACCGAATGAACCCGAAGAAAAAAACGCCATGAGCACAGACGCGATCGCCGTCCTCGGCTTCGTCACGCTGTTCGCACTGATGCTGCTGCGCGTCCCGGTGGGCATGGCGATGGGCCTGGTCGGCGTCACCGGCTACAGCTGGATCGTCGGTGTCGGCCCGGCGCTCAAGCTGGTCGGCCAGACTTCGATGCGCACCGTCACCGACTACAGCTTCGGCGTGATCCCGATGTTCATGTTGATGGGAGCGCTGGTGTCGGTGTCGGGT
Organism: Ramlibacter sp.; assembly: GCA_028292185.1. Classification (GTDB taxonomy): domain Bacteria; phylum Pseudomonadota; class Gammaproteobacteria; order Burkholderiales; family Burkholderiaceae_C; genus Ramlibacter. The sequence goes on from JAQGMT010000419.1 coordinate 2,949, forward strand.
GTGAGCCGCGAACTGTTCAAGGCGGCCAATTCCACCATCGG
>JAQGMT010000427.1 GCA_028292185.1 Ramlibacter sp.
AGGCTCAAGCCATCGAGCTCCTGCACCGGCTCGCGATCGAACTCGTACGGCAGCAGGATGCGCACACCCACCGACGACTGGCGGGGCGCGCCGCGCCACACGGCTTCGCTCACGTCGGCCCGGATCCGGTCGCGCACCTCATCGACGTCGCCGAAAGCCGTGTTGGAAAAACTATTGAGGTAGAGCTTGAAGGATTTGCTCTCGACGATGTTGGCGGTTTCGCTGGGCACCGTGACGTGCGCGATCGCAACCTGCGGCTTGCCGCGCGGCGTCAACCAACTCAGCTCGAACGCGGTCCAGATGTCGGCGCCGAAAAAAGGCGGCGCACCATGCAAGCCGAGGTCGGTGCGATTGGGCAGCCGCGACAAGGGAAACAACAGCGACGCGTCGTACCGGTCGAGATAAGCCGCCGGCTTGCCCAGCTGCGATTCGTCGGGGGTATTCATGCGGGACAAGCACAGCGGATGTGGGGCACGAGGGCCTCGAGCAGCCGCGCAACCACCCCGGGCGGCAGGTCGTGGCCCATACCGTGGATACCCACCAATTGCGCCCCGGCGATGCGCCGCGCGGTATCGGCGCCGCAGGCGAACGGCATCAGCGGATCTTCCTTGCCGTGCAGCACCAGGGTGGGCGTCTTGATCTGCGCCAGTTCCTTCGCGCGGCGCGAGTCGGCGGCAATCGCCGTCATCTGCCGCAGCATCCCCGCGGGATGAAAACTGCGGCGGGCGACCGCGAGCACGCGCTCGCGCAGCAGCTCTTCGTCGAACGGAAAACCCGGGCTGCCGATGACCTTGAACAAACGGGTGTAGTGCTCAACCAGTGCCGCTTCGTCGGGGTGCTTGGGGCGTCGCAACAAAGCGCGCACGACGTTGGGTTTCGGCCCCGGCAAGCGGCGCGCACCGCTGGAACTCATCACGCTGCACAGGCTGAGGATCCGATGCGGGGCGGCCAAAGCCATTCGCTGCGCAATCATGCCGCCCATGCTGACGCCAACCACATGCGCCTGCGCAATGCCCAGAGCGTCCAGCACACCGAGCGCATCGGCGGCCATTTCCTGGAGGGAATACGGCGCTTTGATTGGCAGCCTGAGGCGGAACTTGAGGGTCTGCCAAGCGAGGTTGGGCACCGGCAGGTGATCAAAGTGCTGCGACAGCCCGATGTCGCGGTTGTCGAATCGAACCACCCGAAAACCCTGGTCGACCAGAGACTGGATGAACGAGGCCGGCCAAGCGACAAGCTGCATGCCCAGGCCCATGATCAGCAGGATCACGGGCGCGCCCGGCTGCGAACCGGCCGCTGCGGTGTCTTCCACCTCGATGTTGATGCCGTTGGCTTTTACCTGCATGCGCTCACCGAGCCCCGACGCTTGCGGCCAGGGCCGCTGCGCTGCCTCCCAAGGGGGCGCGATCTTGCTTGAAGCGGTTCTGCGCTGCGATCATTACTCGAACTTGCGTTCCCGCAGCCACTTGGTGGCGATCCATTTCTCACCTGCCAGCACTGGCGTGCCGCCGTGCAGGGAACGCGTGGACGGATGCGCCCGGTCGTAGCTGAAGAACACCGCATTTCCCCGCTTGGGCGCGACCTCCAGGTGGACGTCCGGAAAGCTGGTGGCGCCGCCTTTTTCCGGCTCAGCCAGGTACATGATCAAGGTGCCCACACGCTGTCCACCGCGCTTGAGGATGGTGGGGGTGCCGGGTTCCTTGGGATCGAAATAATCGTAGTGCGGCTTGTACTCGGTCCCGGGGCGGTAGTGCAGCACCTGCAGCCCTTCGCCGTTTTCCTGGGGCCAGTTCACCAGGCGTGCGATGCGGGCCTCGATGCGCCGGATCAACTCGTTTTCGCCGCGTTCAAAGAACATGCCGTTGCTCGTCCGGTCGGCGTTGATTTCCTCGCCGCCGGACTTTGTCTCCACGGTGAGCGAGCGCGCCAGCCGTGGCGCGGCCATTTCGATCAGCGCGGCACATTCTTCATCCGACAAGAGCCCGCCGAACACCACCACGCGCGGCTGGTACATGGCCTGCAGAACGCAGACCTGCCGGTCGCCGGCATCCAGGTAGAGCGGGGCTTCGTCGATTTTCGGGTCGGGAACGGGCACTGCGGCGGGCAGGCCCTGCTGCGCCGCCTGCTGTTCCAGGTGGCCCTTGAGCGTGCCCTCCATCGCCTCGATGGCGACGTCTTCGTTCCAGCCCGACGCCACCATGGACTTGAGCACCACCTCGGCGCTGTGGCCGGCCTGGGCCTGCTCGACGATCCATTGCCGCAATTCCGGTGTGATTTGCTGTGTCTGTGCGGTGCTCATCGTGATTGCCGAAGCCTTCGTCGGGATTATGCTTATCAGTGCCGCCAGGCACCGCTGAAAAGCCACTGGCACGTGGCAATCACCAGCACCAGGGCCGAATAAGTCGCCATCTTGCCGTCCACGCCCCACCACCACAAGCCGGCCAGCAGCACCCCTGTTCCGGCTAGCGAATTGATAGCAGCATGGGCCCACCAGGGGCGGCGGCCGGATTGGCGGATCACAAGCAACCGGCCCGCGAGCGCGACCAGGAGGGCGACCCCGAGGGCGGGCGCCAGAAAGCTCAGCAGGTGGATCAGCAGGTCCGAAGGGGCCATTTCGAGGGACTTGATAAAGCGCAAGTGCTTGATAATTCGGCAGATTTTATAATCTTCGCCATGGCAGTCTGGGCATTGGGCATCAATCACACGACCGCGCCGCTGGATCTGCGCGGCCGCTTCGCCTATGCCGTCGACCAGCTCGAGCCCACACTGAAGGCCTTGCGCGACTCATTGTCACGCCGGCCGGAGGCGGCAATCCTCTCGACTTGCAACCGTACCGAAATCTACTGCGCCGGCGATCACGGCGATATCGACAGCACTTTCAACTGGCTGGCCGAATCGGGCGGGGTCTCGCCCGTCCTGCTGCGCTCGCACGCTTACACCCTGCACGATGGCTTGGCCGCCCGCCATGCGTTCCGCGTGGCCAGCGGCCTCGATTCGATGGTGCTCGGCGAGCCGCAAATCCTCGGGCAGATGAAGGACGCGGTGCGGATGGCCAACCAGGCCGGTGCTTTGGGTACCACCCTCAACCAGTTGTTCCAGCGTTCGTTCGCCGTTGCCAAGGAAGTCCGCACCGCCACCGAGATCGGCGCCCATTCCATCAGCATGGCCGCCGCTGCGGTGCGCCTGGCCGGCCAGTTGTTCGAAGACCTCGGCAAGATTCGCGTGCTTTTCGTCGGCGCCGGCGAAATGATCGAACTGGCGGCCACGCATTTCGCCGCCCACAAGCCCAAGGGGATGGCCATCGCCAACCGCACGCTCGAGCGCGGCGAGCGGCTCGCCTCGCGGTTTGGCTGCGAGGTGATGCGACTGGCTGACCTGCCCAACCGCCTGCATGAATTCGACGCGATCGTCAGTTGCACCGCCAGCACCTTGCCCATCATCGGGCTGGGCGCCGTCGAACGGGCGTTAAAGGCCCGCAAGCGCCGGCCCATGTTCATGGTCGACCTCGCCGTGCCGCGCGACATCGAGCCGGAAGTGAAGGCGCTGGAGGATGTGTACCTCTATACCGTGGACGACCTCGCGGCCGTGGTGCAAGCTGGGCAGGCCAATCGCCAGGCCGCGGTGGCGCAAGCCGAAGTCATCATCGATGCCGGGGTGCAAAGCTTCCTGCACTGGATGGACCAGCGTGGCAGCGTGCCCTTGATCGTGCAACTGAATGCGCAGGCGGATGAGTGGCGAGCCGCCGAACTCGCGCGGGCGCGCAAGCTCCTCGCCAAGGGCGAGAACGTGGACGCCGTGCTGGAAGCGCTGTCCAAGGGCCTGACGCAAAAGATGCT
>JAQGMT010000481.1 GCA_028292185.1 Ramlibacter sp.
TTCATGTTTCCGCTGTTCATGCCGGCCGGCCACTCGCCCGATGTCCTGGTGCGGGTCATCGTCGGCATCACGCTGTTCGCGGCAGCGTACATGGCGGAGATCGTTCGCGGCGGCCTCCAATCGGTGGAGCGCGGACAGATCGAGGCGGCCGCCAGCATCGGCCTCACGTGGTGGCAGGCGCAACGAAAGGTGGTCCTGCCGCAGGCGCTGGCGGCGGTGGTGCCGGCCATCATGAACAACTTCATCTCGCTGTTCAAGGACACCTCGCTGGTGACCATCGTGTCCCTGTACGAGCTGACCGGCGCGCTGTCGCTGGCGCTCGACTCGGACCCCAACTGGCGCCCGTTCATGATCGAGGGCTATCTCTTCATTGCCGCCATCTACTTCGGATTCTGCTTCGCGATGTCCCGCTACAGCCTGCGCGTGGAGCGCCGCCTTGCCGCCGCGCGCGGCCGGTGAAAATCAAGCTCACATGACGGCCGATCCCATCATCCAATTCGAAGGCGTGAACAAGTGGTTCGACAACGGCATGCACGTGCTGCGCGACATCGACCTGCGCGTCCGGCCGGGCGAACGCATCGTGATTTGCGGGCCGTCCGGGTCCGGCAAGTCGACGCTGATCCGCTGCATCAACGCACTCGAGGTGCATCAGGAGGGGCGGCTCACGGTCGCCGGGCACGTACTGGACGGCAGCGAGGCGGCAACCGCCGCCGTGCGGCGCGAAGTCGGCATGGTGTTCCAGCAGTTCAACCTGTTCCCGCATCTCACCGTGCTGGACAACCTGACGCTGGCGCCGCGCTGGGTCGGCAAACTGTCGGCAGCCGAGGCGAAGGAGCGCGCGATGGTGCAGCTGGAGCGTGTGCGCATCGCCGAGCAAGCGGACAAATATCCGCTTCAGCTGTCCGGCGGGCAACAGCAGCGGGTGGCGATCGCGCGCGCGCTGTGCCTGCAGCCGCGCATCATGCTGTTCGACGAGCCCACTTCGGCGCTGGATCCGGAGATGATCAAGGAAGTGCTGGATGTGATCGCCGAACTGGCGGGGCAAGGCATGACGCTGCTGTGCGTCACTCACGAAATGGGATTCGCGCGCGCGGTGGCCGATCGCGTGGTGTTCATGGACGAAGGCCAGATCATGGAGGAGGCGCCCCCCGCCCAGTTTTTCGAGAACGCCTCGCACGAGCGGGCGCGGGAGTTTCTTTCGAAGGTGCTCGGTCACTAGGAGCCCGCGAGTCGCCGTCGGCCCGCAGAGGATTGGCCGGCTCGCGCTCCGGCTTCAGCCCGATGCGCTCGAACTCGGAAATCACCTGGGCCCCGAGCAGCAGCAAGGTCGCGCCGATCTCCAGGCTGAACAACACGACGATGGACGTGGTCAGAGAACCATAGACGACGTTCACCTGCGAGAGGGTGCTGAAGTACCACACCAGGACGTGGCGCGTCACTTCCCACAGCAAAGCGGCCGTGACGCCGCCCAGCAGCGCGTGACGCCATGAGAGCCGGCCGACCGGCATCACCATGTACACCGAGCTGAGCACGAAGATTTCGCCAGCGAGGCCGAGCAGGTACAGCAGCACACCGGAAAGCCCTTTGAGCGACCACTCGTGCCCGAACAAGTCCACGCTCTCCTGGCCGATGGCCTGCAGGCTGCCCGACACGAGCGTCACCAGCAGCAGTCCGAATCCGAGGCACAGGATGTACACGTACGGCAGCACGGCCGAGACGATGTAGCGGCGCTTTCGGGTGGCGATGCGATGCAGGAAGATCACCGACATGGCGTTCTCCAGCACGGTGAACGCCAGTGAACTGAAGAAGAGCATCGTCACCAGCAGCACCCATCCGACGACTTCCCGATGCTCCAGAAAGTTGCGCAGCTCTCCGATCATTGCCTGGGATTGTCCGGGGATCAGCCAGCCGAGGTAGCGCCCCAGCGTGCTGAGCAATTCCTGCTGGTCGATGATGTGGGACAGGGCGATCACCGCCAGGATCAGCAGCGGCACCACCGACAACAGCGCGTAATAAGCGACGGCGCCGGCCAGCAGCAGCCCCTGGTTCTTCTTGAAGCCCTTCAACACGCTCCAGGCAAATGCGCCCGGGCTCTTCAGCACGTGGGCGGCTTGGGGGCTGAGAAGTTTCATACGTCGATGGCCGCGGCCGAGCCGGCCTGCTTGCGCAGTTCGAATTTCTGGATTTTGCCGGTGGAGGTCTTGGGCAGTTCGCCGAACACCACCGCCTTGGGCACCTTGAAGCCCGCCAGGTGCTTCTTGCAGTGCGCCACGATGTCTTCGCGGCTCACCGCCGCTCCCGCCTTGAGTTCCACGAACGCACAAGGCGTCTCGCCCCAGCGCGCGTCGGGCTTGGCCACCACCGCCGCGGCGAGCACATCCGGGTGCCGATAGAGCACGTCCTCGACTTCGATCGACGAGATGTTCTCGCCGCCGGAGATGATGATGTCCTTGCTGCGGTCCTTGATCTTGATGTAGCCGTCCGGGTACTGCACGGCCAGGTC
>JAQGMT010000486.1 GCA_028292185.1 Ramlibacter sp.
TGCTGGAAGTGTTCGAGACCGAAGCGATCGACCTGGTCTTGCTGGACGTCCGCATGCCCGGCGAAAACGGCATGCTGCTGGCGCAAACGCTGCGCGAGCGCGCCTCGGTTCCGATCGTGCTGCTGACAGGCAACGCCGATGAAGCGGACCGCGTCATGGGGCTGGAGCTGGGCGCGGACGACTACATCACCAAGCCCTTCAGCCCGCGCGAGCTGCTGGCCCGCATCCGCGCGGTGCTGCGCCGCTACAAGGCTGCATCGAATCTGCCGGTTCGCGACACGACGCGACGCGCGTACCGCTTCGCCGGCTGGGAACTCAATCTGCGCACCCGCAAGCTGTCCGCGCCGGATGGACGCAAACTTGATCTGAGCAATAACGAGTTCAGCCTGCTGGCGGCGTTCTGCGGCTCGGCGCAAAGGGTGCTGTCGCGGGATCAACTCATGAGCTTGTCCCGGCTGCATGACGCCGAGGTGTATGACCGGACGATCGACGTCCAGATCGTCCGGCTGAGGCGCAAGATCGAGACCGATCCCGCCCGCCCCCAGCTGATCGTCACCGAACGCGGCGCGGGCTACATCCTGGTGCCGCCGGTCGAATTCCTGTATTGAGGCGCACACCGCCACAATGAAATAAGGCCGCTCGGGATTTTCTGGTGAACGCAACCGTGCGGCATTTCACACAACCGTCACGGCGCGAACTGCGGCGGGTTCCAATCTGGGTAAGATTTCCCCGTGCGGCGTCTTTGATGAGGTTGCGCGCAGAACTGCGGCCCTGTGGGCAACACGCCAGCCACTCCCGAAATCACACAGCATGAGTCAATCTGATCCTCTTATGGGCAACGAATGCCGCACCAAGGATTGCGAGTGCCAGAGCGAAGCAGCTCGCCAGTTCGCCGGTATCTTCGACCGATTGGCCGATGGATTCTTCACTCTGGATGCGGCCTCGCGCTTCACGTACCTCAATCCGGCTGCGTACAAGGCCTTTGGCGCCGGCGCCGAGCTGCTGGGACAGGTCATCTGGGCTGCCTATCCGGAAGCTCGCGAAACGATTTTCGAAACCGAGTTTCGTCGAGTGAGGGAGAACTCGGCCACCGCCGAATTCGAGGCTTTCTACCCTGACTTGCGCATTTGGCTGCGAGTGAATGCTTTCCCCTTGAACGAAGGGGTCGCTGTGTCCTTCGCGGACATTACCGGGTGGCGGCAGGCCCAGCAGCGATTGGCCGATCTGGATCGCGATCTGCAGCAGAGCGCCCGACTGTCTCGCGAGCTCGAGTCGTTCGCGAATGCGGTCGTACACGACCTGCACTCGCCACTGGCGGCCATAGTCGGGTTCAGCCAAGCCCTGTCTGAGTACGCCGTCAACGAACTGGCCCCGCGAAGCTCCCACTATTTGAGGCGCATCGAACGCGCCGCCAGGCAGATGAACGAGACCACAGGGGCCCTCACGGATTTCTGCTGGCTGGCCGGCGCGCCCATGAAGAGAACTCTCCTCGACCTGAGCTTGATCGCGCACGATTGCATTTCCTCCTTGCAAGACGCCGAACCCCGGCACCGTGTGGCCTGCTCGATTGCGCCGTGCATGTGGGCGGATTGTGACCCCCGCTTGATTGCGCTGGCGCTGGAAAAGCTGTTGTCCCAGGCGTGGAAAGATACGGTTCACCACGCTGCCCCAAGCATTGACATAGGCGCCGAGCTGGGACCTGACAAGCAGATGTGGTATTTCATCCGCCACAACGGCATGGGTCTCGGCACAACGACAAGCGACGGCGTGACCCAGCCGGTTCTGCACCTGGACAGCGATGGCTTCGCCGCTGCGGGTGTTGGCCCGGCAATCGCCAAGCGCATCATCGACCGGCACGGCGGCGCCTTGTGGGCTGTAGCGCAGCCGCGCGAGGGCGCGACGGTTTATTTCACGTTGCCTGGCGACTCCGCTTCTGGTTGAGGCCGCCACTCGCACGTGGCTGACACACGGCCGGACTTCATCCTGATACTCTTGAGGTTACGAGAGTTTCCCATGAGCCAAGTGTCACCACCCTCTTCGGTTAAGGCCCGCTTTGACGGTGGCACCCGGCGTTTCGCTTCCGCACCGCCGGACCGACCCTCCCGCCAATCGCGGGAGACCGAGAACAATGGCGGACGATGGGGCGCCGACCTGGTCGGTCCACAGCACGCCTGCGGGTTTTTCAGCGACGTGGAGGATGAATACCGGGTGCTCCTTCCGTTTGCCAGCGATTGCGCGCACCGTGGAGAGAAGTGCCTGCACTATCTGGATTCCGCACGCCAGGGGGAGCGGCTCGAACGTCTCGCAGAAGCCGGAATCGATGTCCAGACGAACTCCGAAAACGGCCAGCTGGAACTTCGCACCTGGGACAACGCCTACCTGCGCGGGGGCCGCTTCGACCCGGATGAGATGCTGGACTTGATCGATGAAACGCTAAGCAGCGGGCGGCGATTCGGCCGCACGCGGCTCTGGGCGAACATGGAATGGGTCCTGAAAGACTTGCCGGGCAGCGACTCTCTGGCCGAATACGAGAGCCGGCTCAATCCGGTCGTGGAAAAGAACAACGGCGTGGTGATCTGTGCTTACCAGCACGGAAAATACAGCGCCAGCGTGGTCATGGATATCTTGCGTGCGCATCCCATGTTGATCGTGGGAGACATCCTGCAGCCCAATCCGCTCTATGTGCCAACCGAACAGTATCTGGATGACTTGCGGCAGCGCCGGGCGCCCCGCGCTGGGTTGCGAAGTGCCGCGAAAGACTCCGACTGACTGTCAGGCGCGGTCGAGCCGCTCATTGGCTTGACTCTTGCACGGGCACAGGCGATGGCGCCCAACGCGATGAACTTCCAGCTGATGGTTTGTGCGACGCTGAAAAGCCGCGCCCCTTCCGAGGCGAACCGCCAGCGGGCCCAGCAATTGGCCTGGCGCTGGATCTCCCAGAAGTGGCCGCGGCTCATTTCGGGCAACATGGATCTTTCCGACGGCCGGCTCGAGCGCTCTTATCCGGGCGCGCAATTGACCGTGGTCACCGCGGACCAGGGCGACCGCTGGATGGCCGAGGTCACCGAGGTGGCGCGAGACTCGCGGCAGTGGCGCACCCAGCTGGTGGTCGCGAAGGGAGTGGACGCGGACGTCCTTGCCTTGCACACCGGCTGCTCGCAGACCGGGTCCGCGCCCCTGTCGGTTGCTCCGCCCAAGTTGCTCGCAGCCTGGACGGAAGGCCTCGATGTACACGATGCGAACGAGCGTGCCGCCGGTGAACCGTTGTGGGTCACCGACGAATCCCATGTGGCCAGGTTCGTGGACCTCCTGCTTTCCGGCGAGCGTGCACTGCCCGTGATCACTCTGGCCAACAAGGGCAGTTCCCGCTACTACGGCGTGGACCCGCAGGCACTTGCGAAAGCGATGCAAGGCATGGCGCATGTTGCCTGCGTCAACCAGGAAGCGCGCGCGCCTCTGGCGCAACGCATCGGCCTGGCGCTCGCGCCCACGCCGGGCGCCGCGCGCATCTACGCGCCAGGACTGCGGCAGCACGCCTCATCGCATGACCATCCGCTGGTGCGGCAACCGCCGGCTGCCGACTCCTCGCGGCCGCAGGGCAGCGGCAGCTTCCGGCAGATGATCGTCCGCTGCGTTTGCGCAGTCAGCGCGCGCGGCGTCGCGTGCGCCCTGCCGCAGCGCACGCCCGAATAGCCCAATCTCCGGCGCCCACGCCGAGCGCCGCCAACCCATTTGTGTGCGCGGTGCGCCATGCGGCACCAAGCAGGGGCCCTGTCGATCGCGTAAGGCTCGCGCGAACGCCTTTTTCGCCTCGCGCCGCTGGCATGCATCCTGCATTGTCCAGTATGAACATTTTCAGATTCCGTAACACCCGAGAGGAATTCCAATGAGCCTGAGCCATCCCAAACGCGCAACGCTTCGCCTGCTTGCAACAGGTCTGCTGTCGGCCGCATCCTTCTTGAGTCCGCTCGCAGCACGCGCAGCCGAGCCTCTGAAGATCGGCTACAGCGATTGGCCGGGTTGGGTGGCATGGCAGGTGGCCATCGAGAAGAACTGGTTCAAGGACGCGGGCGTCGACGTCAAGTTCGAATGGTTCGACTACTCCGCATCGATGGACGCCTTCACCGCGGGCAAGGTCGACGCTGTTCTGATGACGAATGGCGACACGCTGGTCACCGGCGCCGGCGGCGGCAAGGGCGTGATGATCCTGATCACCGACTACTCGAACGGCAACGACATGATCGTGGCCAAGCCCGGGATCAAGAGCCTCATGGACTTGAAGGGCAAGAAGGTCGCCGTGGAAACCGGGCTGGTCGAGCACCTGCTGCTGCGCAACGGCATGAAGAAGCTGGGCATGAAACCCGGCGACATCGAGATCGTCAATGCCAAGACGAACGAGATGCCGCAGGTGCTTGCCGCCAAGGACATCGCCGCAGTCGGCGCGTGGCAACCCATCTCGGGCGAGGCGATGAAGGGCACCCCCGGCGCCAAGCCGATCTACACGTCGGCCGATGAACCTGGCCTGATCTACGACGTGCTCAGCGTCAATCCCGCCAGCCTCAGTGCCCGCCGCGCCGAGTGGCAGAAGGTGGTCAAGCTGTGGGACAAGGTGGTCGGCTACATCGAAGACCCGAAGACCCAGGCCGACGCCGTGAAGATCATGGCCGCGCGCTCGGGCATCAGCCCCGCGGAGTACCTCCCGCTGCTCAAGGGCACCAAGCTGCTCACCCTCGAGGAGGGGCGCAAGGTGTTCGTGAAGGGAACGGACTTCAAGTCGCTGTATGGCTCCACCGATATTGCCAACACCTTCAATTGGTACAACAAGGTGTACAGCTTCAGCCAGAAGGCCGACACGTACATCGACCCGTCGCTGACCAACGCCGCCAAGTAACCAACGAGCAGGATGCCGGCGGCCCGCCGGCGTAGTTTGATTGACAGCAACTCTCCGATCCCTCTCGGCCTGGAGCCGCAGGCCCAGCACCGCGCTGGCACTGGGCTCCTTCGCGGTGCCGCTGCTGCTCTGGTGCCTGGTGAGTTACGCGCCGTTCGTGTGGCATCCCAAGTACCGCATCGAAGCCCCCGGCGCCGTCGATTACTTCCAGCCCGGCATGCTGGTGGACCGGGACGACTTCAACCGCGAGTACGCGGACATGAAGAAGGAAGGCAAGCCGCTTCCCTCCGGCGAGCCGGCCAACCCGATCTACCTGCCCGCACCGCACCAGGTGGCGACGGCTCTGTACAGCGCGTTCACCACCGCCCCTGAACAGAAAGATGCGCCCTGGTTGCACCAGAGCTTGTGGCACAGCATCCAGATCATCTTCTGGGGTTTCTTCATTTCGTCGCTGATCGGCGTGCCCCTGGGCATCGCGGCCGGAACCTATCGGCCGCTGGGCCGGCTGAGCGAGCCCTTCATCGAGTTCTTCCGCTACTTGCCGGCGCCCGCGTTCGGCGCGCTGGCCGTCGCGGTGCTTGGCATCTACGACGGGCCCAAGGTGGCCATCATCGTGATCGGCACCTTGTTCCAGCAGGTGCTGATCATCGCCAACACCACCCGCAAGCTCGACGCAACGCTGGTGGAAGCGGGACGCACGCTGGGCGCCAAGGGATGGCGGATGATTTGCAAGGTGGTGCTTCCGGGCATCCTGCCCGACCTCTATCGGGACCAGCGCATCCTGCTGGGCTGGGCCTGGACCTACCTGATCGTCGCGGAGCTGATCGGCACCAGTTCCGGCATCACCTTCTTCATCACGCAGCAGGCGCGCTACCAGCATTTCGAGAACGTCTACGCGGCGATCGTCATCATCGGAATCATCGGATTCGGCAGCGACCTGCTGCTGGCGTGGCTGGCGCGCAGGCTGTTCCCCTGGGACCGCTCGGGCAAGGGGGAGTGACCATGTCCTGCATCAACCCGATCCCGCCCCTGTACCGGCAACAGCGGCCCGAAGTGGCGGCGCGCTTCCAGCGCATCTACCAGCGCGAAGTGCTGCTCGAGCTGAAGCAGCTGGGCAAGATCTTCAAGGGACCGCAAGGCGACACCGAGGCGCTGCGCGGCATCGACTTCAAGGTGCATCGGCGCGAGTTCGTGTGTGTCATCGGGCCGTCCGGCTGCGGCAAGTCGACCCTCATCCGCATCCTGGCCGGGCTGGAAAAGGCCAGCTCCGGGCAGGTGCTGCTCGATGGTGCGGCGGTGACCGGACCGGGCCGCGACCGCGGCATGGTGTTCCAAGGCTACTCGCTGTTTCCGTGGCTGACCGTGAAGCGCAACGTGATGTTCGGGATCGAGGTCGGCGGGACGTCGCGCACGATGGCCGAAGGCCATGCGCGCGAATGGCTGGAGCTGGTCGGCCTCAGCAAATTCGCGGACGCCTACCCGCACCAGCTTTCCGGCGGAATGCGCCAGCGGGTGGCGATAGCGCGCGCGCTGGCCAACCAGCCGCGCATCCTGCTGATGGACGAACCGTTCGGGGCGCTGGACGCGCAGACCCGCACCCGGATGCAGGCGCACCTGCTCGACATCTGGCGCAACATCGACATCACCATCCTGTTCATCACGCACGACCTGGACGAGGCCGTGCACCTGGCCGATCGCATCCTGGTGCTCAAGCCCCACCCGGGCGAGGTGCAGGAAGTGATCGAGGTGCCCGTGCCGCGGCCGCGCACGCCGGGGCAGTTCGCCAGCGTGGAGTTCCAGGCCACCAAGGCGCGCCTCGAGCAGCTGATTCACCCGACGTCGCACGACGACGGTGACGGCGCGCAGGACGCAGAGTTCGCCAGGCCCATGATCCGGTTCACCGACGTGGCCGACAACATCGAGTAGGCCCGCCCATGCTCTGGTCCCATCTCACCTGGACGGAACTGCCCGACGTGCTGCAGCGCGCCGGCCACGCCGCCATCCTGCCCGTCGGCGCGACGGAGCAGCACGGTCCCCATCTCGGATGCGGCGTCGACAGCGTCATCGCCGAGCGCCTGTGCGCCCGCGTGGCCCAGGCGACCGGCGTGCCGATGCTGCCCACGCTGCCCTATGGCTGCTCGCTCGGACACAGCCGGCGCTGGCCCGGGACCATCTCGGTCACGCCGCTGCTGCTGATCGAGTTCGTCCAGCAGATCGGCAACTGGGCTTATCACAGCGGCGTGCGGCGCCTCTTCATCGTCAATGGCCACGTGACCAACGCGGCGCCGCTGCGTTGCGCGCTGGAGATGCTGCGCTCCACCCACGACGACCTGATGATCGCGGTGCTGAACACCGCCACCTTGAGCGAGCGCGTGCGCGAATCTCACGCGGCGGACGCCGCCGACTGGCATGCGAATGACGCCGAGACCTCCTTGATGATGGCCATCGCTCCGCAGCTCTTGCGGGCCGACCGGGTGCAGCAGGCCGACGATCCTGACCGAACCGCCGGCTGTGTGTTCGCGCACCCGGTCAATCGAACCAGCGCCAACGGCGTGACAGGCACGCCCAGCCACGCGACCGCCGCGAAAGGTGAGCGCCTGTTCGAGTGGATGGTCGACGACCTGAGCGAGCTGGTACGCAGCGGCTGCGTCGAGACCGCGCCGCTGGAAGCATCTTATTTCGCGCGCGTCCCCGCCGACGTGCAATCCCTTCCCCGAATGAAAGACCCCTTGTGACCTCCATCGAAGACCTGCGCCATCTCCAGAAGGACCTGGAATCCCGAGGCGTGAAGTACTGCATCGGCGCCTATGTCGATATCCATGGCGTGCCCAAGGCCAAGGTCGTGCCGCTGCACCATCTGCTGCACATGGCCCAGGGCTCGGAGCGCTACACCGGCTACGCGGTGGACGGCTTGGGCCAGGCGCCCAACGACGACGAGATCACCTCGGTGCCGGACTTCAGCCGCCTGATCCAGCTGCCGTGGGAACCCAAGATCGCCTGGATCCCGGCCGACAACCACTTCCAGGGCAAGCCTTACCCGCTCAACACGCGCGTGGCGCTGCAGCGCCAGCTGCAACACGCGGCCGCCCTCGGCTTCGGCATGAACCTGGGCATCGAGTGCGAGATATTCCTGCTGCGCCAGGAGGACGGAAAATTGTCGGTGCCGGATCCCGAGGACCGGCTCGAGAAGGCCTGCTACGACGTGCGCGGCTTCACCAACAACTTCGCCTGGCTGGACAAGATGGCTTCGGCGATCAACGGCCTGGGCTGGGACCTCTATTCCTTCGACCACGAGGACGCGAACGGCCAGTTCGAATTCGATTTCCAGTACGCGGATGCGGTGACGTCCTGCGACCGCCTGACGTTCTTCCGCTTCATGGCCAAGCACTACGCCCGCGAGATGGGGCTGCTTGCCACGATGATGCCCAAGCCCTTCGCCGACAAGACGGGCAATGGCGCGCACTTCAACATGTCGTTGTACGACCTGAAGGATGGGCGCAACCTCTTCGCCTGCCAGCCGGGCGATGATCCGCATGGCATCGGCCTCACGCCCCTGGGCTACCAGTTCGTGGCCGGCATCCTCAAGCATGGGCGCGCGCTGTGCGCCGTGTTCGCTCCGACCGTCAACAGCTACAAGCGGCTGGTGCGGCGCGGCGCGATGAGTTATTTCTCGTGGGCCCCGGTGTTCAATTCCTGGGG